>JAAUTT010000368.1 GCA_012031335.1 Bacteroidales bacterium
GTACAAGTGCAATGGAAATTAATCTCTGGATTGATGGTAGATTTGCTTCGAATTTACCCGCTGGGTCATATACACTCTTAAATCTAGCCTGGCGTTTTATGGGAATTTTATTAAGTGTTTTCGCCATAGCTTTTCTTCTATACTTTTTTCTCATTTTTCACGGGTGAGTACCTATGCTCCCAAGCGTTTAAGTTTTTATCTGCTTGAAGCGGCAAATTTATTATTTGGATTACTGTTCCTGCTCTTCTCCTTATGTCTTTTTTTGCATATGATATTTTTTATACAGCGTTTTTATCGTTTTTTCTACTAATTTTTTCTCTAGAACAAGTTGCTGAAGCTGCCCAGTTGTTAGTTGCTTTTTTAGCTGGATTATGTTTTTTTTCTATAAATAAACTCTTTTTAAGTACCAGGTTTTTGCTAATCATGTTTTGGTTGAAGTTTAATTCAATAATTTTTATTTTTAGCTGATTACTTTTAGCAACTATACGGATTAACTATTCAGAAAAACTCCGTATGATGAACAATGCTGTATCACTCACCAATTACGATTCAACAGTAGGGAAACTAAAAGCGAGAATTAAGGAACTGGAGCAAAATAATTTGTTGCTTCAGGAGTATTTCATAGTGTCATCAAATCAGCAAATTAATCCAACTGTTGCATCTCCGTTTAATAGCAACCCTAAATTTTCATGCAGTTTTCATGTTGTAATTGACCTGAATATTCAAAAACTGGTTCTGTTTAGTCCGGGTAATTTTCAAAATCTGAATAAGAAAAGATTTTTTTTGAAAGATGTTAGTTTTTTTTCATCAAAAATCATTGATACCTCCGATAGAAGACGTTTTAAAAAAATAATTGAAATTTTTACAACCGAACCGAAAAGTTATTTACAAACAATTTTAAAAATCAGGATTTCAAATTCGAAATATTTCAATACTTTGGCTTGTTTTGAAAAAATGCTTTATAATAATCATCCTGGAAATTATCTTCAGATATTTTTTGTAAAGATTGAAGAAACAAAAGAGCTTATAGATCAATTTTATGAGTTTATCAGGAAATCTGAAAAAAATGATCATTATCAAAAAATTGAAAAACTCACAGAAAGGCAGAAAGAAATTTTATCGTTGCTGGGAAAGGGGTTAACCAGTAAAGAAATTGCTGATCATCTGAACATTAGCTTTCATACAGTAGAAGCACACCGGAAGTCAATTGCTAAAAAAACAAAAACGTTTAAACGCGCGGCCCTAATAAGTTTGGCAGCTGAAGCAGGTATTGTCAGGTAAAATTTACCGGTTTTCAGGTATTTTTTTATTAGCAATAAAATAGATAATATTGATTTTAATTTGTTTGATATTTAGAGTTATTGCATGTATTTAAATGATGAGATTACGAAGAGGAATATTTTAATAAATGAACGTTTTGATTTAAAAACTATCTGAAATGAAGTATCAGTGGGCAAACAAGTCGGTATTGTTTGCAGAAGATGATGAAGCTAGCGCCTTGTATATTACCGAATTACTCAATCTTTATCAAGCAACAGTAATACATTGTGTCAGCGGTTTGGCTGCATTGACTTATGTTTTAAATGGTAATCCGGTTGATCTTGTGTTAATGGATATGAAATTACCAGAGCTAAATGGATTCGAAACTACCCGAATGATTAAGCATTGTATGCCTTCTTTACCGGTTATTGCTGTTACTGCCTGTGCAATGCTCGAAGATCGTCGACGTTGTGCAGATGCTGGTTGTGATGGATATTTATCCAAACCGGTAATGCCCGAAGAAATTTTACCTATGGTACATTCTTTTCTAAATCGTCAGCAAACAAGTAGTTATGCAGGAATAGTAGTATAAATACAATTATATACAATCAGCAATAATTTCAAGCTTTATTCCACGGGATCCTTTAATTAATATTGCGTAATCCTTAATAGCTTGGTTAATAATCCACTGTCGGGTATCTTCTGAGTTTTTAAAGTATTGAATATCTGATATAGGGTTCAGTTTGCTGAAATGTTCACCAACTAGAATAATTTGGTCTAGTTTCATAGTCCTGCATCGGTTAATTATTTTTTCATGTTCTGATTCAGATTCTTCGCCAAGTTCAAGCATATCCCCCAATATTACCATCTTTTTTGGATGTGATAAATTTTCGAAATTTTCAAGGGCTGCTTCCATACTACTGGGATTCGCATTATAGAAATCCATAACCAAAAGGTTATTCTCTGTTTGTTTTATCTGGCTTCTTTGATTTGAAGGTTGATAATTACTAATTGCCATTCGGATCTCCTCGAAAGGTACTTTAAAGTATAGTCCTATACTAATGGCAGCCATGGCATTTTCAAGGTTATATCTTCCGGTTAATTTGGTTTTTATCAGTCCTTTTACCGGCAACTTCGAATTCCAGATACGGATCGGAGGCCTTAATTTCGGCCCTGCAAAATGAATCGGGGTGGTTCCCAAAATTAATGCGAGTAACAGCTTTTGAATCCAATAGCGAATTTAGAATTTCATTTTCTGCATTCACTATTATAATACCTTCATTATTAATTATATATTTATACAGCTCGTTTTTGGTTTTTTTTACTCCTTCAAATCCTCCAAAACCTTCAAGGTGAGCCTTGCCAATATTGGTAATAATACCATGAGTAGGTCGGGCAATTTGTGAAAGGAACCCTATTTCTCCGGGATGATTAGCTCCCATTTCGACAATTCCTATATCTGTTTCGCTCGATAGTCTAAGGAGAGTTAATGGTACGCCAATATGATTATTGAGGTTGCCTAAAGTATAAATTACCTTGAAATTCCTTTGCAATACAGCTGCAATTAACTCTTTTGTGGTGGTTTTACCATTAGTCCCTGTTATTCCTATTATAGGTATAGTAAGTTGACTACGATGATAAGCTGCAAGTTTCTGAAGTGTTTTAAGACAATCATCTACAAGCAAATACTGATTGTTTATTGCGTATTCTTCCTTATCAACAACAGCATAGGCACATCCCTTTTCCAATGCATCGGCAGCAAAGGTGTTGCCATCGAATTTGTCACCACTGAGTGCAAAATAAATATTTCCGTTTTCAATTTTTCGAGTGTCTGTAGTTACGCCCGATGATTGAAGAAATAGTTGATAAAGATCTTCTGTTTTCATGCTTATTATAAAAAAGGGCTTTAGCTTCGCCCCTTTCATTTTTATGCTTTGATGTTTATTTCTTTTTGGCTATTCCTCGTGGGGAGCCTACACGAGTCATGGCACAACGGAATCCCAAATCGTCTCGTGACTGATCTTCCTGAAGGAATCTACGGGTTCCAGGGCTAAGCCAATAGGCTCTGTCTCTCCATGAACCACCTTTATATACCCGAACATGATCATTAACAAGTGAAGTCATATCGGTTGGTTTTTGTGAATACATGCGGTTAGAACCGGGACCCTTATCAGCTTCCTGATTGGTGTATTCTATACTTGAAGCCCAATCCCCATCGCTATGGTTTATATAATCTGCTTTTTTGATATCTCTCCATTTTTCATTGGCTTCAGCTTCTGTGATGGCTCTTTTGCGCAAACGACCAAGACTATCTTTCTGAGCAACATTTCCTTCTTCATCTTTTTCAAGAGTTTCAAAAACATTACCACGGAAAGGACGGAATTCATTAAAGTCTTCGAGTGAAAGAGGACGATATACGTCGAGACACCATTCGTTAACGTTTCCTGCCATGTTATAAAGACCATAATCATTTGGCCAGAACGACATCACCGGAACTGTTATACTTCCTGCATCGTTCAATGCTCCGGCAACACCCATGTTGTCACCACGACCACGGATAAAGTTTGCTCTCATATCACCGCGGTATTTTTTAGCATCGTTACGAACATTATGACCATTCCATGGATATATTCTTCTTTCGAAAATTCTTTCATCGTAGGCATTTCCAACAAGACCGAGGGCAGCATATTCCCATTCTGCTTCTGTTGGGAGACGGTATTTTGGTAAAAGTAATCCATCTTCCATCATTACTTTTCTTTCTTCCTGATCGGGGTTTAAGCTTGGAAGATTTTGTTTTACCAAACCTTCGTATTGACCGGCAAGGTATGCATCGGTATTGAAGTTTTCCTGACCTTTTTGGTTTGGATCTATATCAAGGATGCCTTCGCGGATAAGGATATTTTCATTTACACGGTCGGTACGCCAGGTACAATAATCGTTTGCCTGAACCCAGTTGACCCCAACAACCGGATAATCATTATAGGAAGGATGACGGAAATAATACTCAACATATGGTTCGTTGTAAGCAAGTTTCCTTCTCCAAACAAGTGTATCGGGGAGGGCATTTTTATAAACTTCAGGGTAATCGGAGAAAATTCTGGAAATCCAGTATAAATATTCCCTGTAATCAACATTGGTTATTTCTGTTTCGTCCATGTAGAATGATTCAACAGTTACTCTGCGTGGTACGTTGTTCCAATCGTAAGTAAGGTCCTGTTCAACTCTCCCCATCGTGAACGAACCACCTTCGACAAACACAAGGCCAGGTCCTGTTTCCTGTTCCAGCGACTGCTTTACTTCGAAACCGCCATTGTCGGGATCGTTGTAACTCCATCCGGTAGTTGGCGAACTTCCTTTCCCTTTTCCGCCAAATATACCGCATGACGCAACTAAAAAGGCCATTGCAGCAAGTAATGTGAAATTCACTAATCTCTTATTCATAACTGTTGAGGTTTTATTTTCAAATATAAATAAATTTAACATCAATTTACGAGCTTTACTTGAATTTTTCAAAAATTTTGGGCATTTAACTTGTTTCTTTTTTTTCGATCATTATACTTAAAATCTGTTTGAAATGTTACTTCGTGAGCCCCATTATTTATAATATTTTCGAAAAATTAATTAACCGCATATCGTAACTATATACTATCCTGAAATTTGAAATCCTGTAGCCGGCCAATATAATCAACGATTCCAGAGTGAAATTCTGATCGCTCCGTAACCAGATACCTGAAATAAATGGATTGTACTCCATATTACTCCCTACTGAAATGTAGTTATAACGAAATTGTTGCTGATATATTATCCCGGGATTATAAATCATTGGTTTATCAGAAAATTTTCCCAAATATTTTTTAAACTGAGTTACATACTGAAACGTAAATCGAAGCGGTGTCCTGAAAACATCCCCGTTCAACGATGCGTCAGGTCTGTTCAGATGATGAAAGGCAACTGATATCCAATGCTTTTCTTATACAACGAGTAAATTCCAAAGCCAAAATCGGGATACCATTTGAAGTACTTGAAATAAACTCTGGTGCAGTTCCCGTTTCATAGGGAGACTGGTCAGGCAAGACAATTCCTGTTGCATTGCGTGCTTTTTGATAAACTGCTGCCGATATCCCAAGCGAAATGTTTAATTCATTGCTGTCTCAGGTACTCCAAGTATTCAGGTAAAGGAGACAGTTTCAAATATGAAGGCCCCTATAAAGACAGTAAGGAAATGGCTGCGAAGAGGACCTTTGTGGCCATGGATGCCAGGGATTACTCCTCAACCCTCAAGTTCAATTTGAGCACAAG
>JAAUTT010000369.1 GCA_012031335.1 Bacteroidales bacterium
GACTCGGTTACATCTACAAATGCTTCATCTGCAACAGACGAAGGGTAAACACAACCATCCTGTTTTCCGGGATTGGGTCCTCCCACCAGAAACCCGGAACAGGTTCCGGAATACCATCGGCACCTGATGGACGATGATGTGGAAACATAGGGGTTTTATCCCCATAACCTGTTACATACGAAAACCTGTTGCATTTCGGCCCATCAAATAATCCATTGTATGATTAACTCCTTCCAGATATTTTTTATCGCCGCTTACACGATAAGCCTGCACAAGTGCTATTCCCTGGTTGGCGGCTACCGCATTGCTGCCCCAAACAAAAATTACTTGCCGTTTTACACATTGGCGTATAATAAGCCGTTTCTTCAATACCCTTTAAAAGATCGTCACCTAAAAGTGTTATGCTTTTTTTCAGATTAGCTAAATCGTTGACGGATATAGGAGTAAGCTGCTTTTCAAAACGCAACAGACTATAATAACCTAATAGCCGAACATCTCCCCAGGAAGGAACTGGCATCCGATTATCAGGAAATAAGGTTACAGCTTTATAATACTTTTCATTTTTAGTAGTAACATACAATTCGCAGGCAGCCCATATAAATTCATCCTTAACATTACCATCGCCATATTCGCCGGTTTGCACTTCAGGTTTGAATTTGCTATTCATATCTCTTTGTCGGTACAAAACTGCAGGATTTTTTATAGCCCATTCCCAGGCCTTTTCAGAAGCAAGCAGACAACTATCGGCTAAACCAGGAAGCTCTTTAGAAAACGATTTTAGAATCCGTGCAGCTTGAGCTGTAACGGCTGCAAAATCGAGTGCCGCTGCTGTACTCTTTTGAACCACATAACGGGGAGCTCTGGCATCTGCAGGTGCTATAAAGCCATCGAAACCCGGATTGGTGAGTTTATGATACACCCCTCCATCGGCAGGATCCTGCATGGTGAGCATCCACCGGAGATTCCAGAGTAACTCATCGATAAGGTCTGGAATTGTATTGTTACTTTCAGGAATATTAAGGTTTATATGCTTACAGTAGGCATTATAATCTTCATATAGAGAAAACATAGTGCCCATAGTAATACCCGAGTTAACAATGTACTTATTATAGTCTCCGGCATCGTACCAACTTTGGGACTGGATATTACCGTACCTTCAGGGCGTTGTGGAGTAGCTGCCGAGGGATGTATCAATACCTTATTATCTGGATGGCCAGCCGGACGGCTCCATTTACCTGCATAATCATAGGATAATGGAATTGACATACGTTGATAATAATATGATTTCATTAAAGCAGCAGCTAAATCCTGATTCACCTTTGGCTTGATTTCAAACTGATATGAAAAACCAACCTCAGGGACCCAGACTACATAAACTCCAGCTTGTGCAAATGATGAAAAATCGGCCATACGGGTTACATTGGGAGAATAGGACGATTTCTTGGGTCCGCTGAGTTCCCCGGTGTAAAATATTTGGGTTAAATCGGGCGACGTAATCATAAATTTACCCGAAATATCTTTAGCAAGTATGGCTATTTTTGGACTACCCGGATAAAACCCAACCTGGTTAAGTCGTATTTGGGGTGAAAGGTTCTGACAAAATGCTCCGGAATTAATAAGTATCCCAGCAATTAAAGGAATAAGAAGCTTTTTTTAATTTAGTCATTTTCAAATAGGTTAAGTTATAGAATTGTTTATTCTGGTTCAAATTAAAAAGATCCGTCAATACCCATAGCATTGACGGATCCTTTCACCTTATTTAACTTCGGTATAATTAAGCACTTTGAATTTTACATTTCCATCGAAGGGATTGCCTTCCAACACAAAAGTATTGCCCTTTTTACCCAGCGCAACCTGTTGAAGTTTGTTATCCTTAGGAAGACAAACGTAAGCTGAAGCATTAGCTCCTGTTGAAAAAGTAACCAGCTCAATATTACTCCAGTCCATGTCCTTGGTTGATTGTGCGAGCTTTATATGAGGAATGGCAGCGCCATCGCGCACCATCATAACCACAGGAATATTACCGGTTTTAATCTTATGCCAGCCGCTACTGTACACTTGTTTAGTCTGATAATCAATCCATTTCCCCTGAGGGAGGTATACATCTCTTTCGGTTCCGTTTTCCATCATTGGAGCAACCAGTATATCCGATCCGAAGAGATATTGGTTATCTATAAGCCAGGAGCCCGGATCATTAGGGAACTCCACAAATAAAGCCCTTAACATGGGGAGTCCTTTCTCGGTACATTGTTTTGCCTGAGCATAAATGTAAGGCATTAGCCTGTATCTGAGGTTTGTTGCATTGCGAAAGGCTTCATTAAAACTTTCGTTGTATTCCCATGGTTCTTTGGGAGGTGCTCCATGAGCACGAGTGTGTGAACTAAGCATTCCAAAAGGCAACCAACGACGATACAGGTCCTCGGGAGTTTTTACAACAAACCCTCCAATGTCGTGGCTCCAGAAAGAAAAGCCCGATAATCCGAGAGAAAGACCACCACGCAATTCTGCTTGCATACCATTGTTGGTATTTTCGGCATCGCCACCCCAATGGAGTGGGTACCGCTGACTACCCGCCCAGGTGTGCGTGCCCATATAATGGTTTCACCGGTAATCTGTTTTGTAATATCTGCTACTGTTTTATTGTACCGTAAAGGATAAAGATTATGTTCGTAAAAACCTGTTTTGCCCGAAGCGTAAATTCCAGTTGCAGGAGCTGCTTCGCCAAAATCCACTTTAATAGCGCCAACACCCATTTTCAATAAACCAGCAATTTTATCCTGATACCAGGTAACAGTGTTTGGATTGGAGAAATCGAGGATTGCATCTTCATATGGTATATTCCCCTTGGCATCTTTAATGTATAATCCTTTTTCAACAATTTCCTGAAACAGACTGTTTTTCGGAACAAAGTAGGGCAATTGCCATAAACAAATTTTGAAACCTTGTTTATTGAGATCGGCAATCATTCCTCCCGGATCCTGAAACCGCGATTTGGAGAATGTATAGTCACTTCGCCAATCCGTCTCGAACCAGCCAGTATCGAAATGAATGACATCACTGGGAATTTTGTTTTCGCGCAGCTTTTGAGCAACATTCCGACCATCGGATTCGGAAAAATATGTTATACGACTCATCCACAAGCCAAACGACCAAAGTGGTGGCATAGCAGCTTTCCCTGTGAGGTTTGTGTACTCATCGAGCACTTCTTTTGGTTGTCCCAGAAAAACAAATAGATCCAGTTCATCATCACCAATCATAAGCGCGTTAACCCCATTGAAATATTTCCCAAAGTCGCAGGTTATAGGTGAGGAAGTGTGCATAAACATACCATAACCTCTGCTACTCATAAAAAAAGGTATAGGTTTGTACATGGTTTCATTTTCAACCCCATTGGAATCATCGGTCCATAAAACAACTTTTTGTCCGCGTTTATTAAGCTGTGTAAACGATTCGCCGCAACCAAATATTTTCTCATCGGGCGAAAGGTTAAATGTGGCCGACACGCTGCGGGAATAATCGGAAGCCCGCCGAACAAACGAAAATGGCAGAACAGGGGTATAAGAGGTATTATTATCACTGAGGTGGTTGGTACTTGTCAATAGTTTCCCTGAAGCATCGTAAATATCGACATGCCAGGGACTTATTCGCACAACAACTGAACCATGTGCGCTGGTATATTTATGACCACCCTCAATTTTTGTATACTTCCACGAATTATCAACAGGAGCCTTCCCTCCTACCAGCATAAGGGATTCTTCTTCGGGCCTGGCCTGGAATCCGGTTTTTGCCCTAATGCGTATTGTCCGGGGCGAAGTAAATTCTATTGCAAAGGGTAAAACAGGAGAGGCTGCATATTCCACAGTTGGAAATTCGTTGGCCGGCACGCTCACCAATCCACCCAGCATATTGTTAAAAGCCTGACGGGTAGAATATTCGTAGCGCTTGTATAATATCTCACCGGTTCCGGTTTTTGGATTAAATGAGGCTAAACTGTCTGCAAGGTAATAGGTATTGGTAAAGTCGTGGAAATCACCGCTAACATCAACAGGCTCGTTTAACAGATACTGCTGTCGGCCCGGTTGTGAAGGAATCTGCGCGTTTACATATCCTATGCAAACGATTGCAAAAAAAAGAAAATAGTTTCACCCTATTCATTTTATAATTTTTAAGTTTAACATTAATTAAAATTTGATTGTACTATTGTGTTGTATGGATAATAATTCCGGAAGGTTGTAAACCTGCCGAAGTTGCTGTTAACCTGATACTTCCTGATTTAATACCCGACTGGATTACTGCAAGACATAAACCATTCATAGCTTTCCGGTTTTGAGCCTTAAAAGATTCATGGCTTACCGGATTACCATTATCTACTCCTGCTATGAAACCAGGACCTTCAATTTCAAATTCAACCAGATTGTCTGCATCAGGAACCAAATTACCATCTTTATCAGTTATGATAACCTTTACAAATGACAGGTCCTTTCCATCAGATGAAATGGTATCCCTGTCTGCTTCGAGTTTTATTGAAAATGCCTTACCAGCAGTTTTTACTTCCCTCACCAGTATTTCCTTTCCCTGTGATCGGGAAACGGCTTTTAATGTACCAGGTACAAAAGGCACTTTCCAGGAAACATGAAGATCGTCATCCGATTTCCTTTTGGTTCCCAGCGACATCCCGTTAAGGAAAAGCTCTACTTCATCAGCATTGTAATATGCCCATATATCAACAGTATCGCCTTTTTCCCAATTCCAGTGCGGAAATACATGCAATACAGGTTTTGAGTCCACTCACTTTGATACATATAATATACATCTTTTGGGAATCCTGCCATATCTACTATCCCAAAATAAGAACTTCGTGCTGGCCAGGAATAAGGAGTGGGCTCACCGAGATAATCAAAACCTGTCCAGATAAACATACCTGAAAGAAAAGGATGCTTTTTCACTACTTCCAGGTTTCTTCGTGTGTTGACCCCCAGGGCGCACTGCAATTATCGTAAGCGGAACATGTGTAGTCGGAGTTTCCCGTTGTAAAAGGTTTATCCCATCGTATAGGCCAACGTCGGATTGTATCAGCAGGCATATCGTATTCGCCTCGTGTTGCAAGTGCAGAGGTTGTTTCGGCGCCGATAAACTTTTGACCCGGAAAATCCTGATGGAAATTAAGAAAATCCTGATGATGGTAGTTGTAACCTATAAGATCTAATGCACCCGACTTGAAAATGTTATTATGGGGTTTAGGATCGTTCAATGCAGAAGTGACAGGCCGGGTAGGATCAAGTTTATGAACAATACCTGCAAGTTCCCTTGCAATATTTATACCTGTGGTATCCCACTGCTCAAGAATTTCATTACCAATACTCCATTTTCTTTAAAATCGCTGAGGACATACTATATTAATCTTTAATTTTTATCCTGAAGCAGCTTTTTTGAAAAGGATAATTCCACAAAAATGAACAATATTTTCAACATCGTGGAAATGTATGGACATTAATTATTGGATTAAAGATAATCCTTTCAATAAATCATGAATCAATTTTCAAAA
>JAAUTT010000370.1 GCA_012031335.1 Bacteroidales bacterium
ATTCAAAAAGCTACATCAAATACAGTTGCCGAATATATTCAAAGGGTAAAAGTTGAAGCAGCAAAACTGAGTCTGGAGTCGTCGCGCGAGAATATTTATGAAATTATGTTTTCAGTAGGATATTCGGATGTAAAAGCCTTTCGGACAACATTCAGAAAGTATACAGGGTTAACTCCGCTTGAATACCGGCAAAGATATAGTAAGGCTTTGGCTGTTTAACTTAATGAAAAAGGCATGTTTCAGTAATAAAACATGCCTTTTTTATAGGAAATATTAAAGCTTGATAAAGGGAAGTTTTACAACTTTAGCTTTAAGATTTTTATTTCGGATAGAAATATAAATTTCGCTTTCAGGAGTTTCAAATCCTGTTTTAACATAGCCCAAACCTATACCTGTTTTAAGAACCGGCGACATGGTTCCCGAAGTAACCACCCCAATATTCTGGCCCTTTTCGTCTACTATTTCATAACCATGACGGGGAATGGCTTTCTCAAGCATCTCAAAGCCAACCAACCGACGTTCGGCCCCATAAGTTTTAAGATTGAAATTGTATTCCCTGTCAATAAAATCCTTACCATCTGCAAATTTGGTAATCCAACCTAATCCTGCCTCAATCGGAGAGGTTGTGTCGTCAATATCATTTCCATAGAGACAAAAACCCATTTCCAGACGAAGAGTGTCGCGAGCTGCCAAACCAATAGGTTTAATGCCAAATTCTTTTCCCGCCTCAAATATGGCATTCCATATTTTCAAACCATCTTCATTATAAAAATAGAGCTCAAATCCCCCCGCCCCGGTATATCCTGTATTAGAAATAATTACTTCGTCAATGCCAGCAAAATTTCCGGTTGTAAATGAATAATAGGGTATGGTGGAAAGGTCAATTGATGTTAATTTTGCAAAACCTTAGCAGCGTTAGGTCCCTGAATTGCTAGCTGCGAAATTTTATCTGAAGCATTTTCGAGTTCTGCTCCCACTGAATTCTGTTGGTTTATCCAGTTCCAGTCCTTCTCAATGTTGGAAGCATTCACTACCAGCATATATTTTCCTGTTCGAACTTGTACACCAGAATATCATCAACAATTCCTCCTTTTCCGTTTGGAAGACAGGAATACTGAGCCTTGCCGGGTGTGAGTTTTGAGGCATCGTTGCTGGTAATTTTTTGTATAAGCTCTAGCGATTTCGGACCTTTTATCCAGATTTCGCCCATATGCGATACATCAAAAACACCAACATTATTTCGAACGGTAAGATGTTCATCATTAATACCTGAGTATTCAACAGGCATCATGAATCCCGCAAATTCTACTATCTTGGCACCATTTGTTTTGTGTAAATCCAGGAATATGGTTGTTTTCATTCTAATTTTATATAAATGTGTTTTGATGCTGGAAAATTTGCGGGCAAAGGTATAGATTCCAAATATTTTTGCCACTTGCTTTAAAACATGCAGGAAAATATTCTAAAACATTAGTGTCCGGTTAAAAATTGTAGATTTCTCCCTGTGGTCGAAATGATATGGCTTTTAGGGGATTTAAGTTAGAGTGGGCTCAGTTGGTGGCGAAGCCGCCAACTGAGCCCACTCTCCCAAACTAATTGTCTCATTGTCATTTCGAACGAAGTGAGAAATCTATTTTATTTGCTACTTTAAAATAATTAACCGAACAATAATGATTCCAATAATTAACTTACAATTTTACAAGGCTTTTACATAAATAGACTGTAAAAATTATATCTTTATTTTACTAACATAATTAACTATGAATTATATTCTTATTGCTGGTACTATCATTGTAAATCTGGCCTTGTTATTTTATACCATTGCTTTTGTTATATTTTACAGGATGCATAAGCTATCCGGAAAATTGTTATTGTTTTTCAGTTTGGGTCTTGTGTTTGATATTGCTGCCACCTGTTTTATGATAGCAGGATCGACCAACTCGCCCTTTACAATACATGGCTTTGTCGGATACTCGGCACTGCTAACCATGACCATAGAAGTTATATTAATATGGCGTCTTTATATAAATTATGGGTTAGATGTTTCTTTACCAACAAAAGTTCACCGTTATACCGTCTTTGCCTATATTTGGTGGATATTGGCCTATATCACCGGCGCTTTATTGGCTGCCCTGAATTAATTAAGTTATTTATATTCAGGTATGAATAATTTTGTAAACTGAGTAGATTAAAATTGGATAAAACATACTGATATTGATGGTAAGCCATTGCAGGCATTGAACCAATCGCTTAAAATTCTGTTTACATACGGAATATATAGAAAAATGGAATTAATAATATCATATTTTGAGCCAGGCGCGAGGCCGGAAGTAACCATGCCCGATAAGAAACTTTATGAAGTTTTAAAAGAAGAAGGGGTTAGGAAATTGGTGGGGGACCATTATGCATGTTTGAGAAAAAGCGATATATCACATCTCTTTCCCCCCGACGATGCTGCTTTTGACCTGGTAACCAAACACTCAGCTGATTTTTTTATACAAATTCTTGGCGGACCGTCATATTTTAATCAGAACAGGGGAAACCCGATGCTTATAAAGAGGCATGCTCCCTTTACTATCAATCCGGAAGGAAGGGTTACCTGGTTGCAGTGTTACCAGGAAGTTCTGTCCAAACTTCAAATAGACCCGGTCCTTATTCTTTCATTCTGGAATTATATCAATGTTTTTTCGCATTGGATGATCAATACTGATAATAAAACGGATCCGAATACTTCCGGTAATCCCTCGTCCTTTAAATTTTCCAGATAACTATCTACTTTATTATAATTGAAATATCAGAAACCTGGTTGCTTTTGATTCCAGGTTGGGAATATTTTGCCCCCTAAGCTCCAAAAATTTATTACATAATTTTATGGTAATTTTTTATATTTTTTTAACCGTTATGTTCCTTTTTCCCATCTAAATAGAACCTTCATTATTTCTGACCTTTAAGAATCTGAACCCATATTTTCAGTGACTCTTATTCCAGTTTTTCCCCATCAAATTATTACACAACTTTTCTTTTCAAGCAGAAAAATATTTAAACATTTTCGCTCCTTCAAACGATCTTAATATAGAAAGTTAGAGGAAACATATTTAAAAGGTCGGTTTTTTATCACGACATGTGGATCCTGTTTATTTATTAACCTGCACCCGGAAATCCAGGTATTGAACCGGATATTATGGGTGGTATAGATTTAAAAGATTATGATTTTTAAAGAAACTAAACTAAAGGAGCCTATGAAATCGAAATTAAAAGCTTGAAGACGATAGAGGATTCTTTGGACGAAGCTGGTGTGCCAACGAAATGAAGGATCACGGGCTCAATGCGAATCTTTGCCAGGCCAATACATCATTTAGTTCAAAAAAGGGAACCCTTCGGGGGATGCATTATCAGGTTAATCCTTATCAGGAGACAAAGCTTGTGCGATGCACCAGAGGAGCTATACTGGATGTTATAATTGATCTGCGTCCCGATTCTCCAACTTACTGGCAATGGATTGCGGTTGAGTTAACGCAGGATAACTATAAAATGCTTTATGTTCCGGAAGATTTTGCCCATGGCTTCATCACTTTAGCCGATAACAGTGAAGTTACCTACATGGTCACACAGTTTTATACCCCAGGTGCCGAAAAGGGATACGATGGAACGACCCCATCTTCAATATAGTATGGCCTTTTGAGCCGGTTGTTATTTCTGATAAAGATAAAATCACCCAAATTTTT
Source organism: Bacteroidales bacterium (assembly GCA_012031335.1). The sequence continues at coordinate 3,726 of JAAUTT010000370.1, forward strand.
GATTATGATAATTGTAGATACAGCACTCAGAATAAGAGAAGAGCAAAATAACCCTGTTAAAGTAGCGCTCATAGGTGCAGGCTTTATGGGAAGAGGAATTGCCTTGCAAATCCTGAATTCGGTACCAGCTCTGAAACTGGTTGTAATATGCAACAGAAATATCCAGTCGGCCGAAAGAGCCTACTTTGAAGCCGGAAACGATACTTTTTCACGGGTTAACACCCGAAACGAGCTTGAGGATAACATCCGGAACAGTAAATATAGCGTTACCGAGAATGCCGATATAGTTTGTGAGGCTGAAGGTATCGACGCTATTATTGAGGTAACAGGAAGTATCGAATATGCCAGTCATGTAATACTCAAAGCCATTAAACACGGAAAGCACATTGTTCAGATGAATGCTGAAGTGGATGGCACGGTAGGCCCCATTCTCAATGTATATGCAAAAAAGGCGGGCGTAGTTTATACATTTGCCGATGGCGATCAGCCAGGAGTAGAAATGAACCTGTACCGGTTTGTGAAATCGATAGGAATTAAACCTGTACTTTGCGGTAATATAAAAGGATTACACGATCCATACCGGAATCCGACTACTCAGGAAGGTTTGCAAAAAAATGGGGACAAAATCCCAGTATGGTGACTTCCTTTGCCGATGGTACCAAAATTTCGTTTGAGCAGGCAATTGTCGCCAATGGCACAGGCATGAGAGTGGCTCGTCGTGGAATGTATGGCCCTACTGTTCCTGCAGGGACTTCCCTGAAAGAATTGGCAAATTCCCTGTATCCTATCGAAGAACTTTTAAATGGACCTGGCATTGTAGATTATGTCGTAGGGGCCGAACCTGCACCAGGAGTATTTGTACTTGGTACACACGAAAATCCGGGACAAAAGCACTATCTTAATCTATACAAGTTAGGAGAGGGGCCACTTTATCTATTCTATACCCCTTACCATCTCTGTCATTTCGAAGCACCACTAACAGCAGCCAGAGCAGTACTCTTTAACGATGCAACCCTGGCACCTTTATCGGGACCGAAAGTAGAGGTTGTAGCCACCGCTAAAATAAATTTAAGGGCCGGCGAAACACTCGATGGACTGGGTCAATATATGACCTATGGACTATGCGAAAAATGCTCCCGATTGTAAAAATGACAAACCTTTTACCAATAGGCATTGCCGAAGGTTGTCGCTTAAAACGCGATATTGCAAAAGACACTGTGCTGACTTACGACGATATAATTCTTCCCGAGAACAGACTGTGTGACAGATTACGTACCGAACAGGAGGAATACTTTAGAAATGAAATTCTTTCGGATCCTGATTATAAATTTATTACAGTAGATGGAGAATATTCTGACAATTACGCTACCAGTTTATAAGCGTACCGAATTTATCCGAAAAGCACTCGACAGTGCCATTAATCAAACTGTTAAGTGTAAAATATTAGTAATTGATAACAATTCTCCACACGAAGAATTTAAAAAGATCGTGGATGAATATAACAATCCGCTGATAAGGTATATCAGGACAGACATAACAGTTCCGCTGGAAGAGAATTTTAATAATTGTTTTCACTATGCGGATACTCCATGGGTAACTATTCTGCATGATGACGATATGCTTCATATCCAGTTTGTGGAGATGGCCAGGAAAATATTAAACGAATATGCGAACATAGGCGGTTTTGCGGTTAAATCGTATGTTGGAAACCTTGAATGGGAGGGGATTTATAAAAAAATTGATTCTGAAATGCGATATTAAACTGGTCAAAAAACCATTCTTCTATTTTGCCCAGTTATCGCCTTTTGTAGGGGTTTTT
>JAAUTT010000371.1 GCA_012031335.1 Bacteroidales bacterium
CAGGTTCAACGTTGCTTTTAAGGTTAACAGGCCTTTACAGAAGAAAACACCTTTAGGAATTAAAACAGTTCCTCCACCTCTGGAATGAGCATTCATTTATTGCAGCCTGAATTATTGCACGGTTATCGTTTACCCCATTGTTTATGGCTCCTGAGGCAATAATGTTGAAAGTATCAGAGGGGAAAGATGTTGTTATTATGCTTTCAATAATTTTTCCGGCTGATTTTTTTTTCTTTTTGAGCCAGCAAAGGTGTTACTGAAAGAATGGTTATTAAAACTAAGGTCAGAAAACGTTTCATGGAATATATTTTTAATGTATGGCCTTGTTAAGGGTCGGTAAATTTGCCTTAACGCTAATTCTCCATTGGTTAAGATCCTTTCTTAACGAATCGGTAACCAGAGGTAATTTTTGCGACAGATTCGTGGCTTCGGACAAATCGGTCTCCAGATCATAAAGTTCGAAAGCTCCGGATTGATTGGCAAGGCTCTTTTCGTACCATTCAATAAGTTTGTATTTACCTTTTCTGATGGCTGCTGCCGGCGGACCATTGTGATAGTGAGGATAATGCCAGTATATGGCTTCTCTTTGGGGTGCTATATTCCGGGTCAACAGCTTTGCAAGTGAAATGCCATCGATGGTATCGGGCGGGGTTATTCCTGAAAGATCGAGCAGGGTAGGTAAAATGTCGGTTGAGGTAACGGGCTCATCCGAAACTTTGCCTTTCGGTATTCTGCCAGTCCATGTAACCGATAACGGAACCTTTATACCACCTTCGTAAAGCCAACCCTTGCCATGTTTCAGGGGAGCCTGACTGGCGTCATTTTCCAGTCCGCCATTATCCGATACAAAAACGATGATTGTATTGGAAAGGAGGTTATTGTTTTCGATACATTTTATAATCCTGCCCACTGCCTTATCCATGCGTTCTACCATAGCTGCCAGTACCGGGTTGTTTTCCGGCAAATTGCTGTCATGTTTCTGCCTGTATTTTTCAATGGATTTTGATCGTTCCATCAGCGGATCGTGAATGGCATCGTAAGCAACAACAAGCAGGAATGGATTTTTACGGTTCCGGGTAATAAAATCAATTGAACGGCTGGTTATCGTATCGGTATTGTGGCCGTCCATTTCCGGTTTTTGCCAGGAGCCTAAGGAAGATCGCGCGATGGCTTAAAAGTGAGAAAGCTTTCTTCAAATCCTTGCTTATCGGGATTATAAGGAATAGTTGACGGGCCGGATTTCCCAAGGCTTAAATGCCATTTTCCGAAAAGAGCTGTCCGGTAGCCGTTCTCCTGGTAAATTTCGCCGATGGTTTTTTCTTCCAATGGGAGAAATTTCTGTCGGCTTTTAACCCAAACAGGTTTATCTGCAGGATCGGGAGCTTGGACATAATCTGTAAGGTGCAGTCTTGCCGGATATTTTCCTGTCATAAGAGCTGCTCTTGTTGGAGAGGAAACCGGGGCAGAGGAATAGGCATCTGTAAATCGCATCCCCTGGCTCATGAGCCTGTCGATTTCCGGCGATTCGTAAAACCTGCTTCCATAGCAGCCCAGTTGTTTCCAGCCCATATCGTCGGCAATGATCAGGACAACATTTGGTGGAGAAATGGAATTACAAATTGCCGGACTGACAATAATAAAAGTTTTGGCTGAAAAAATTATTCCAAGACTGTTTAGAAGTTCCTTTTTCATTTTATGAGATAGTTAATTCAGCCGAAAGTTATTGAAATATTCATGACCTGGAATAATCATCAATCGGGAATGAACAAATACATCGCGGTACCAGCAGACTACCGGGATTTTAGCAGACTTAATCATCACTTAAAATTATTCAGCCGGAATCAAAACAAATTCGTTAACCTTTTCATGGTAATTCGAAAATGGTCCCGGGTAAACCCAATCGCTGGTAACTTTATTTCCATAAAAGTCATTCTTAATTTCTTTTAAGGGAGGGCACTTCATGCTGGTAAAGGTTTTCCCGTTTCTGATAATTAAAGTCAGATTTAAACCCGACAGGTTGACAGCACCTTTTTCGACAGCACCATTTTCGACCTGGGCTTTATCAAAAATTGGGGCCAGGCTGTGTTTATCATATCCTGTAAGCATTTGCCACCATTCGAGTGTGAGCAGCGGAGATTCGTTCCATAATTCGAAGTTTGGGTATTTTTCGACAGGATAGTTATTTTTCACAAGTGCCGTTTTCAACGCCTGCGCAAGGGTGTCTTTCGGTATGCGGCCATCGTGCGAGCCAAGGCCAAACTGGTTGAATGCCAGTCCTTCCCATTGCCATTGCGCTCCGTTTACAAATAAATTATAATCCGATAAATTGTTGCTTCCCCATTTTTCGGTTTCAAGCGGCATGGATAAAGGGCCACGGTAGTTATCAATAAAAATATTATTCAGAACTTTATTATTACTGGTTGTTGATCGTTCGCGGATACCCTTCTCATTTCCGGTAGGCCGCTCGCTTACTGTTCTCATATAAACGCCGTAATGAGAATTTGCATAAAGCAGGTTATGGGTCAAAGTAACACCGGCAGCATCGTGCAGATAAATGCCTTCGCCAACTTCGGTAAAAGCAACAATGTTGTTATCCACCAGGCATCCTCCCGATCCCAGTTCCACAAATATGCCATGACCACGACTTCCCATTATTACATTGCGGGTAACCCGCGAATTGTACCATTGGTTGTCGAGCCAAATGGCAGAGCACTCGTTATGGCAGAATATGTTTCCTTCAATAAGCCCGTCGTAAAAAAAATGCACTTTGATGCCTCCGGTTTCAGGAGCCGTAAATCCCAGATTATTGGTACGGTCGATCCGGTTGTAGCGGATAATTGTCTCTCTTTGCCAGGCTCCTGCAATCCCGCCGGCACCGCAGTCGGTGATGGTATTGTGTTCGATAAGATGATATCCGATAGTTTTCAGGTCGGGCGCAGGCTGGTCGCCTTCATTATCGAAAGCGCCTTCGTAGCCACAGTCGATGCCCAAAGATTTTGCATGCCTGATGGTGTTTCCGCGAATTACCCAGTGATGCCCTGAGCGTGAGCTTAAAGCTCCTGATTGGGGAAATCCCTGCCCGCGTTTGTTGTAAAAGCCGCTTGGAAACTGATTGGCACAATGTTCAATAATAAAACCTTCCACATTGATATAGCCCAAACCTCTGATGTATGGGGCGAAAACCTTTCCCCGCACTGCATACTCCACCAGGCACTTCTCTATGGGACAATGGAGCATTTGCTCAGGATAATGCATAATAATTTCGGTGCTGTCGTACGAGAGCATCCAGGTTCCGGTCATTTGCTGCACTTCATCGATACTGTCGACCTGTTGAAGATAATATCCGTTGCAGAAAATCTGTCCTAGCGACTTACGTCCGGGCATGCGGGCAAGAGGAATATAGAATGGATTGTAATTTTTTAGCAGTGGCAGGTCAATTTTGCTTCGGTAAATATTTTTTCCCTCTGGAATCCATTCGTTTTCCAGATATCCGAACCTTTTAGTATCACTTTTTCGCCGGGGGCAGCCATGTAAACAACAGGTTTTCCCGGTTCGCCACTACGGGCAGGCATAACGCGCTCACGGTATGTGCCGCCAAAAACGAGGACAGTATCGCCGGGCTGCGCAATGGCTGCTGCTGCGGAGATGGTTTGGAAGGGTTGTTTGATTGAACCGGTTCCTTTGTTGGATGCTTTGGGATGCATCTGGTGAACCGTGATTATTTTAGAATGCAGCAGAGTTGTTGATATGCCGATAGTAAATAGTAAGGATAATATCCTTTTGCTTAAGGTGGAACTCATTATACAGTTAATAAGGTAAAAAGGATAAGGAACTTTGTAAATCTGTGTTTCCTCTGTAGCTCAATACAACTTGATATTCTAAAAAGCTTCGCAGAGAAAACACAGAGACACATAGTCAAAAAATGACTTTTTACACAACCAGAATTAGTAGGAATTCCGATTTAGTTGTAATCGGGATTTTGAGTAAAACCGGTATCATTCTGGTTATTATCAAGTTCTACCTGAGGTACTGGGAGTAATATCCTGCTTGGGTTAACGGTTATCCCCACTTTAGCCATTTCGGTTATGATTTTATCGGTTCTTAATAAATCAAAGTACCGGCGACCTTCAAAGGTAAACTCCATGCGTCTTTCCTGTAAAACTGCATCGCGGAATGAATCTTTATCAAGCCCGGCCAGATCTGCAACTTTGGCTCTTTGACGAACCTCATTAATAGCCGCATATGCTTCTGCTGTTGGGCCATTAAGCTCATTCGTTGCTTCTGCATAAATGAGGAGGATATCGGGGTATCGTATAACAGAAATTTGGTTACCCGACCATCCCCAAACAGCCAAAGGTTGACCTTCGAGGTTATACTTCATCATATACTTGCCTCCGGTAACACCTGGTGTCGCGGGATAATTTACGATTTTACCTGCATTATCCTTGAACTGGGTTGGGAAGATGTGAGCCCGGCGGGCATCAGCCGGATCAAAACTATTATAGAGACTTGCAGTTGCACACCAAATGCCATCTCCGGAACGGTTGGGTACAATAAAATCGCAAACAGTCTTTCCTCTTGGAGAGCAGGCTATTGTAACTCCTGTACCAGGATCAATTTCCTGATAAAACTGCATTTCCCAAATTCCTTCAATACGGTTACTTCTCCCTTTTGAATCTTTGGCGATTGTCTTGCCTTTGTTTAGCATGGTGAATGCATCTTTATACTCAGGCCACAAACCATTATACATTCAGGTCAATTGCTTTTTTGCGTACAAAGCTGCATTTGTGAAGTCTTTTGTGGTAAGGTATACTTCAGCAATAAGGCCATAAACAGCACCAAGCGATAGCCTTGCTGAATTTGTGCTTCCGGTGCTTATAGGAAGTTTCACATTTGGATCATTTCCCTCACCAATTGCAGTTTTTAAATCGATGATAATCTGATCATAAACTTTACTAACCTTCTCTCTTGACGGGAATATATTCTCATCATTTTTCGATTTTATGGAGCTGGTCAATAAGGGTACGTCTCCAAAATATCTTACTAATTGATAATAAAAATAAGCTCTAAGGGCAAATGCTTCAGCAAGAACAGTATTTTTCTTCGTTTCTGAAACGCCTGTTCCGGGAACAATGGGAGTTACTCTCTCAATCAAAACATTTGCCCGGCTAATTCCCTGATACATCGCCGACCAAAGGTCTCTGATGTTGTTGTGGGAAGCGTTGTAATTATATGATTCAAAGATGTACAGATTAGAATACTGTGTTCCATCAGTGGGTAATGTTATATCGTCCGACCGCACTTCGGACATGGTATAAATGTTATTTCCGGCTCCACGTGTATCTCGCCAGTAGTACAAAACTGTACTATAAATACCGTAAGTGGCCTGATCCAGGTTAATGTCGTTTGAATAAAAAGATTCACTTGTTAACCTGTCGAGGGGTTTTTCTTCCAGATACTCTTCGCACGATACAGTTAAGAGTAAAGCTGATATGATTAATAATATTTTATTTTTCATTACTACTTTAATTGCAAGTGT
>JAAUTT010000372.1 GCA_012031335.1 Bacteroidales bacterium
GGGTAATTGTACCGATGCATAATAAAGATATTCCCTCAGGGACTTTGTATGCTATTTTAAAACAGGCGGGTTTAAATAAGGATGAAATATGAGGCTGTGTAAAAAGTCACAAAATACAATAAACACAAAGGCACGATGACACAAAGTATTGATATTCTGATGAATTTCTTCGTGACTATAGTGTCTTAGTGTTTAAAATTAAACTTTTTTTACAGCCTCATTTCATTCCTTTATCACTGCGCCTAAAACGCATGTATTTCGGAACTGCTTCACCTTTCCCGAAGGATGATGCATTTCCGATAATATGAGATATATCCCGGTTTGGGCCAGGCATACCAGTTTCATCGATGCCATCCCAGGTGAATATTCCTGTTGTGCCAAGCGGTTTGTTATTGGAGAGTATCTTTACACGACGCCCCAGTGCATCAAAAAACAATTATGGTAGCCACATATCCCGGTTGATCCAGGTTGTAATGCAATGTTGCCATATCTTTGTAACCGTCGTTGTCGGGTGAGAAAATTTCGTACTCAAGCGTTATCTCATTCCCGGTATCTTTGCTCTCAAGATATTGGGAATTTCTTTCCCCCGGAGTAGCAAACCCGGAGGTTGACGATGCCGAATGCCAGTTGGTGGGATCTGCCGCAGGTTCGTTATATCGTATTCTTTCAAGGGAAACTCCTGAGGGATCTGCCAAAAGGGGGAAGTGATACTTTTTGGTATAGCAGAATTCATCCATGGTTTGCAAACTTTTATCCATAGTGGCAAAACATCCGGCTTCATCACTCAGAACCGGAAAAGACACCGAGGCTATAACACAGCGTAAATCCGGAACAGGGTAATATTCTCCAAAGCTATCCTTATATTTTGTCAATACCAGGAAATATCCCGGTGAAATAAGAAAAGACCCGCTTTCTGGCTGAAACCAGTTTTCATACTTTCCGTCAGCAGTCCGGTAACTTAATTTTAAGTCGTGGCTTCTGATGTATTTTTCGGAGTTATTGTATAATTCAACGTATTCGGGTGCCTCCCCAGCGGGGTCGAACATGATTTCGTTGATAATGATATCTCCTGCGGTAAGCGGTTCAGGTAAGCGGAAAGTGAAATTCAGTTCTTTTCCGATACTTTGGCCGGAGCAACTTTCGATGGTTGCTGAAACTTCAAGATGATACTGAGTTAAAGCGCTGAAAGGTTTGCTGAAGATTAGATCGATATAACGATACTGAAGTTGATCCACAGTGATAGAAGTTGGTGCTCCTTTCCCATTATCCACCTCAAACAGACCTGTTGTAAGGGTATGGGGATTAAAGGACTTTGTAAAATAAATTCTGACAGTAGAATCATTGGGCAGGTCCAGCTTATCCCAGTCAAAAATCCGGGTGTCGGTGACAGCCTTGGATACCGAATTCTTTGTGCCGGGAGTACCGCCCCGGGTATCCGAGCTGGCCAGCCAGTTCTCTTTTCCGGAGCAGGGATTTTCAACATCCATCATTCGAGCGACCATCCACCGTTTTTTTTGAGATCATCACCGTACCAGGAGTCTGAATATTCAATCCAATGAATTAATTCGTTTTTTGCATTGCGGATGGCAGTATATTCCCCCGAATTATTTAACTCCGACGATGATAGTATATCCAGGCAAGGTTTGTTAGGGAACTGGCTGCATGTGCCACCCGCACAAACAATAAGAAAGCTTTCGGGAAGCATTTCGAAGGCAGGGAACTTTTTGATAGTGTTACCAACCTGAAGTGTCCAGTTTTCGAGGTTCAGGGTTATACCACTTTTATTATACAGTTCAAGATATTCCGTGTTTTGAAGCAATACCGGCGGATCGGGATCGGCCATAATCTCAGTAATGATTATGTCGAATATTTCTCCCGGGCAGTAAGAAACTGAAAAAGTGGTATCCTTTATCTGGTTCCCCGCCATATCGTGTAATCCGGAAACATGCATACTTACCGGATCTTTACAAGGCAATATTCCGGAGAAAAGCACACGGATGTTTCTTCCATCGGCCACGTCGATGGATTTTATTATAACAGTTTCTGTTTTGAAGTTCGAAAGATTATGTAAATCCTCTGTTTTGATAGCTTCGGAAAAATTCAGGTGCAAGGCCGAATCATTCACAATCATGAACATTCCGACACGTGGAGGAATAGTATCGTTTGAGGTCTTACCTTTAACTTCAAAATCGTCGAAATAAAAACGAGTGGAACGTGTTGAGGTATAAATACATTGAACACCAAAGTAAGCAGAAAACCAATAGGTTGAGTCCACCACATTACCAAGCGTAAGGTAATTTGTTTGTCCCGTAGTGTCGCAGCTAACGGTCCACTCACCACTGCTGGTTCTTGTCACCCTGACCGAAAGCTGGTTTGTGGCAGCATTCAGCATCCCCGACCTGCCGGTCATCAGACTGGTCCCGGTTAAACCCGTTTGTTTGTAAAGCGCGATATTGTCTTCTGTTCCTCCAATCTTGAGATAATAACCGTTTAAGGAAGAGTCCAGCACCGACATGTCCGACATCAGGTAAACCTTTGCGTGGTTGGTAGACGAAGGATTGAAGTCGAGATGAACTTTGAAATTCCACTCGGCCGAACTCGTTATACCAGATGAAGTTACAAGATAGGATTTTGCTGTTACGGCGGGAGCATTCAGGTGAAGCTGGCCACCGGCATTCACCTCGAAATGAGAGGTGTCGCCAAACCACCTTGGACTATCCCGGAAATCGCCATCCTGAAACGAATCGTTCCATTGCGCCGAACAGGGAATAGAAATGAGTGAGAGGCAATAAAAAGGGATTTGCAGGCGTTGATCATATTTTAAAAATATATTTTCAAACATATTCTTCGCATAAATATAGTATTTTTGCCAATTAAAAATAATCGCTAAAAAGAAAAATTTATGAAAGTTGCAGTTGTAGGCACTAGCGGAGCAGTCGGCCAGGAATTTTTAAAAGTACTGGAAGATAGAAATTTTCCCCTCGACGAACTGGTATTGTTCGGATCGGGCAGAAGTGCGGGAAGCACCTATAATTATAAAGGCAAAAGCATCATAGTAAAGGAACTGAAACATAACGACGATTTTAAAGGAATAGATATAGCACTTACCTCGGCAGGAGCAAGTATTTCGAAAGAATATGCCGACACCATTACCAAATACGGGGCTGTGATGATCGACAACTCCAGCGCATTTCGCATGGATAACGATGTACCACTGGTGGTGCCCGAAGTAAATGCAACAGATGCCCTGGTTCGTCCAAAAAGAATCATTGCTAATCCAAAACTGTTCTACCATAATTATGGTGGTGGCATTAAAACCTATCAACGATTTATCGAAAATTGTAAGGGTTCATGCAGCAACCTATCAGGCTGCAAGTGGTGCAGGTGCTGCCGCCATGCAGGAACTCGAAAACCAGGTTGGAGAAGTGATGGGCAATAAACCTGTTAAAGTTGAGAAGTTTAAATATCAACTGGCCTTTAACCTGATTCCGCAAATTGATGTTTTCCTGGATAACGACTACACCAAGGAAGAGATGAAAATGCACAACGAAACCCGCAAGATTATGCATTCCGATATTGCCGTAAGTGCAACCACCGTGCGTGTTCCGGTTTATCGTGCACATTCCGAGGCTATCTGGCTCGACACCGAAAAGAATTATCGGTAGAACAGGTTCGCGAAGCTTTGAAAAAGGCTGAAGGTGTTGTGGTGGAAGACGAACCCCAAAACAAGCAAATATCCCATGCCGCTGTTTGTTGCCGGTCAGGATCCGGTATATGTTGGCCGCTTACGCAAAGATTACACCTCCCCAACCGGAATGACATTCTGGTGTGTGGGCGATCAGATTAAGAAAGGCGCCGCATTGAATGCCGTTCAGATTGCGGAATATCTTGTAAAAAATAAAGCATTATAGGGGTAAATATTCCTATTGTTGCGGTGAATTCACCGAAATGCTCAGGCAAAGTCATTTCGGTGAATTGTAATTATCAATAATAAACTATAATAACTGTTTTTGCCCAAACAAAACCATGCTGTTTTGACTGCTGCTATAAATAACAGGGACTTGCTTTACGAGGAAATGTTCAAAACCTACTTTTCCCCGCTTTGCTATTTCGCTCAGAAATACGTGGCAGATTTCGACTCGTGCAAGGAAATTGTTCACAAAGTATTGGTTGGCATCTGGGAAAAACGCGATGGCTTTGATTTCGACAAATCGCCTAAATCGTATTTATTTTCGGCAGTGTATAATCGATGCATGAACCACATCCGCGATCAGAAGCGTTTGTTGGTTAACAACTCTCAGGAACTAACTGAGGAAATTGCGGATCATGGAGCTTATTCCGGACATATGGAAGCTTCGGAACTGGAAGGGCAGATCTGGAAAGTAATTAATTCCCTGCCCGATAAATGCAAAGAGGTATTTATTCTGAACCGCTTCAAAAAGAAAAAGTATAACGAAATTGCAGTTCAGCTCGACATTTCAGTTAAAACGGTTGAGACACACATGTCGAAGGCCTTGAAAATATTACGCGATAACCTGAAGGATTATATTCATTTAATCTTTTTAATTCTTTTGAAAAAATTATGGTAACACAATCAGGGTATATGGCAAAACTGGTGTGTTACTGGTGATATTATGGGTAACAATAACTCACATATTGATATCGACCTGCTTGCAAGGTTTTTCTCGGGCGAATGCACTCCCCCGGAAAGGGAACATGTGCTTGAATGGAAAGAAGCATCGGCCGAGAACCGCACCGAATTCGAAAGCCTTCAACAGGTGTGGGGTGCTATGGATAAAACATCGCCCGACAGGACATCGATGTGGAAGCAGAGTGGAAGAACCACAGGCTAAATTATCTGCAAACGGAAACCCGGCTGACGAAGTCCCGCTCTTTATCGTTTCCGCTGCGCATTGCGGCATCCATTATTATATTGCTGGGAATAGGTTATTTTACATGGGGTTATTTCTCGAAGGAAACAATTACATCGGAGATAGCTTCCACCCGGCAGATAACTTTGCCCGATGGTTCCCGGGTAACGCTCAATGCAGGTTCAAAGTTAACATATGCTTCTTCGTACGGCGACGAAACCCGCACGGTGGACTTACGGGGAGAAGCTTTCTTCGAAGTTTCCCGAAACGCATCCAAACCTTTCATCATTAACCTTGAGAACGCAGTTGTAAAGGTGCTTGGGACATCTTTCAACGTTAAGGCTTATAAAAACAGGCAAAATGTTGAAGTTACCGTGCCGACGGTACCGTGGCCGTTTATAAGAAGGGCGATGAAAAGGGCCAGGTGGTTGTAACCAAAGGTCAACTGGCAACTTTCGACACGGTGGAGGAAAAATTGCAGAAAAAGGAAAACACCGATCGCAACTTTATTGCCTGGAAAACCCGCTCTATCGTTTCGAAACGAACAGCCTTATAAATGTTGTTAAAACACTTCAATCCGTTTATCATCAGGAGTTTTTAATAGAAAATTCCCAACTGAACAATTGCACAGTTACTACAAGTTTCGAAAACCGCGA
>JAAUTT010000373.1 GCA_012031335.1 Bacteroidales bacterium
TTAAATATTGAGGCTGATTTAAAATGTTACATTTATGTAAGATTTTTTGCCATTTTTTACATTTATGTAATATTTTTGAGTTTTGCGATGATGTTCAATTCAAAATACCAACCCACAGTCGTAAGCACATTTGCAAGCCCGCACGAGCCAACGCTCAAACCAAAGGCTTGCAAAAGAGCTTCCGCCTTTCCAGCCCACGTAACCGCCTTTCAGGACGGTTTTAGGATTGCCCACGCTCAAAAAAACAAAATAAATTTGTGCTTCGTGGATAGGTTGTGCTGATTGATAAAGATATTGAAATAACAGCTAAATAATTGAACTTTACACCCAACATTTACCTGCAATGGCATAAACGCTTCTAATTTAAATAGGGAAGATTAAGAAAAAGAGACCGTTAGGGATGCCCACGCACATTGCACACATTTGCAAATTGAACAAGCCAACCCTCAAACAAAAATTTGCAAAAGAGTGCAAAATTTTGCCAGCGCTCAAAACACTGCTAATATGAAACGACTATTTGCTATTGGAGATATTCACGGTTGTTTTGATTCTCTAAAAGAATTAGTTGATAGTAAAATACAACTGGACAAAAATGATAAGCTTATTTTGTTGGGAGATTATATTGACCGTGGAAATAAGAGCAAAGAGGTTATTGATTACATTAGGATACGGAAAATTGACAGCAATTGAATTGTATTCTAAAAGCTATTCTCAGTTTAATTTTATATATTAACTATTCGTAATTCGCGAATTCGCGAATTGAAATATTAGTATGAAAAGCATAATGGGATGCGTCCCAAGATATAGTAGTTTATTGAAAATCACAGCCTTAAGCATGATGATTGGTATAATTCCGATTTAGCTCAAGCATTAAAAATCAGTCCATCTGAAATATCAGAGGCATTGAATAGATGCAAGATTGCTGGCTTGATTGATTCTAAAAAGCGAAAAGTCAATATTAATTCCTTCATTGAATTTTTAATCTATGGTCTTAGATATGTATTTCCTATACAACCAGGTGCAATTGTAAAAGGAATACCGACTGCACATTCTGCATCTCCAATCAAAGAACATATTTCAAGCGGTTCTGATGTTTATGTTTGGCCAAGTGCTAAAGGAACTCATCGAGGACAAGCCATTGAGCCTCTTTTTAAGTCTATCCCTCAAATAGTGCAAGAAGACAAATTATTCTATGAATTGCTAGTTATTACTGATACTATTCGGGTAGGAAAAGTCAGAGAAATAAATATTGCTAAAGAAGAACTTGAAAAAAGATTAAAACATGCCTAATACAAATATTTCGATGCTACAAACAGTAGCAAATGGTTTGGGTAATTTAAAAGACGATATGGTATTTGTAGGGGTGCTGTTGCAGAATTGTACGCAAGTAATCCAGAATTAACTGATATCAGACCAACGCTTGATGTTGATTGTGTAATTGAAATCCATTCAAAAACTGCTCATGCAAAATTAGAAGATGATTTTAAGAGCTTTAGGTTTTAAAAATGACACCTCAAAAGGAGCTCCAATTTGCAGATGGGTTTATCAGGACATCTTAGTTGATGTTATGCCTTCCGATTCTGAAGTGCTTGGATTTAGCAATATATGGTATGACGAAGGAATTGAAAACAAAATTTCAAAAACACTTCCAGATGGAACTGAAATATTTGTATTTCCTCCTGAATATTATTTGGCGGCTAAAATTGAAGCCCATATAGGACGTGGCGGTAATGATTTACGACAAAGCCATGATTTTGAAGACATCATTTACATTCTGGATAATTGCTCTGAACTACTTGAAAGTATAAGCAATGCAAATGAAAGTGTAAAAGCATATTTGAAAGAAGAGTGTTCCAAGCTTTTGAAAAATGAAGGATTAACCGAAGGAATAGAAAGTGCTTTGCCTAATGGTTCAGAAGAAGAAGCTACTGAAATTATCATAGAACTAATTCAAAACATCGTAGATATTGAATAATGGAGGACGGTAAACAAACATATAAATTACCTGAGGGGTGGAGTTTTGCAACTATTGATGAGCTTATAGATTATAATACAGGTATATTCAAGGATGGCGATTGGGTTGAAAGTAAAGACCAAGACCCCTAACGGAGAAGTGAGATTAATACAACTTGCTGACATTGATAATGAATAAATCCCAGCATGCAGTCGAGTAGACCGCCCTGTCAGTAAAAACTGACCGGGAGAGCACTTCGATACCTCAGTGACCACCTCTCACACCACCGTACGTACGGGCCTCCACAGCCCTGTAGCAGTTCATCGAAAGTCATAGGGGTAGTTTTACGGGTAACCTCTTTTAACTTGGATTTTAGCTGTTGCCAGCGGCTTTTCTCTACTATTAGCTGGTATTGGCCTTTCACACCTTTTTGGTAGGAAGGCACAAAACCATAGCCAAGTATTGAGAAGTCAACCGGGCGGCGCAGACCACTTTTATCCCTGTTGATGGGCAATTTCAGTTTATCGCGTAAATAACAATAAACCTCGTTGCCTGTTTTGCGTGCATCTGTTTTGGTTTTCAGTAAATACTAAAAGCATCGGCGTAACGTAGTACGAGGTTGGTTTTTACGATATAATGAAAATAAACCAATTATGGAGATGTTGTGGTGCATTTGAAGGCATTGTACAAACATTTGACAATTCAAAAAAAATAATTATCTTTGACGTTAGTAATGTAATAAATAAGCATGCTTGTTTCATTTGGATCAAAGGAAACAGAAAAAATCTGGGATGGATATCGTGTAAAGATAATACCAGTTGAAATACAACAAATTGGACGTAGAAAGCTTAGAATGATCAATAATGCACAGAATTGGTCTGATTTGAGAATACCTCCATCTAATAGACTTGAAAAATTACAAGGCTCAGATTTTTATAGCATTCGCATAAATGATCAGTGGCGAATTATCTTTAAATGGATTGAAAACAATGCACATGATGTTGAAATAATTGATTATCATTAAAAAAGGACTTAATATGGACAGACTACCAAATATTCACCCTGGAGAGATTTTATTAGAGGAATTTTTACTCCCTCTTGAAATATCTGCATATAGGTTATCAAAGGACACTGAAATACCACAAACCCGGATTTCTCAGATTATTAAAGGAAAAAGAAGGATAACTGCTGATACGGCACTAAGATTATCATCTTATTTCGGGACAACTGCAAAATTTTGGCTTGGACTTCAAGATGATTACGATATTGAACAAGAGAAAAAGGATAAGCAAGCCATTTTTTTGAAAATCAAAACAAACGCACCACAACAAGGTATCAAACAAAATGTTCTTTAAGATGGGCCAGGGTTTAACCGTCCGCTCTCGGGCTTATCAACTGGCCGAATTGGTTATATTTAGGCTGATTTCTCTGGCGGCGCCCCGCCCCGGCACAAACCGGATATCTATAACAAGGGCTGAACG
Organism: Bacteroidales bacterium; assembly: GCA_012031335.1. The sequence goes on from JAAUTT010000373.1 coordinate 3,436, forward strand.
TTACGCCGGGTTTGGGTCTAACCCCCTACCTGCCGCAAGTCTGTGACTTGTGCAATTACGCACAAAGCCTTTATTTATTGCAAGTTTAGCAAAAATGCAATTGTATTTAAAGCAGAATTTATTATCTTGCACTAAAGCCAAACTGATAAATCTTTATTTAAATTCGTAAGGATATTCTAGTAGAAAGGTTTAATTGCTGCATGGATAACAAAAGAATATTGATCTATGGTTATGTTTGGCAGGGCAATTGATTATTAAGGAGGTAAAAGTTTTGTAAAGGTTTTACCATTTTGGAATGATGGATTAATGAAATGTTTGAAGATAAAGCCACAAGTCACAGACTTGCGGCAGTGGGGGCATTTGAGGTTTTAGGTGATTTTAATTAGGGTCTGCTGATTAAGTCAAACCACTAAGTTTTTCATATTTCAAAGTTAATTTTGGCATTAGAATGAATTTCAATTCTTGTAAACATATTATTATTCTGTCTGCTGAAAAAGTAACTTTCTTAAAAATTGAGATAAGGGGTACTTGCCCGGTTAATTTAACCAGGTTGAGTACCATTATTATGGTTGCGATCCATGATTGGCTTGTTTGCGCAAGTCGGGCTTTTATGCGGTTCATTCCGTATGCCGTTTTTGCTTGACCAAACTTACCCTCAATTGGATTTCGTTCCCCCGGACTTACGTGTTTCTCTTCCACTGCCTTTGGCCGTCCAAGTGGTTTGGCTTTGAGTTTTATTCCAAGTCGCTTGAGCTCTGCCCGGTTTTCGCGATTGCAGAATATCTTGTCAGCCAATACCTCTGCTGGATAGTATCCAAATCTGACCTTGTATTTTTGTACACTGGAAAGTAGTCGGCCTCCTTCATTGAAAGCATCCCAGGAAAGCTCATCTAAAAAGGCGTAACCATTCATCAGGCTTACTTGTATTTTAGAACCAAATTCCACTTGTGCATTGGTTTTTCCGCGAACAATAGGTCTTACATGGGGTTGATGGATGCTAACAATACGGTGTTCGATACTGTGTGTTTGAGTTTGATACATCTGTAACTGTTGCTCATACAAAGTTTGTATCACTAAAGATATTTGTGTTGATGTCGGTTTAAGGGAATGGTTGGATAGGTATCCAAAAGAGTGTACAAACTTTTAATGTCGCGTCGCAAGTAATTCAACTGTTTGCGTATAGCCGTGCGGATCTCTTGTTTTGACTTCTTCTTTTTTTGGGCTGTGTGCAGATAATCTTTCCGGGCTTTTTCTCTGTATGTTCTTGGTTTGGATGCATGTAAATCTGCATTGTACAAAATATCAATTAGTTCCTCGGCTTTTTCGCGTGCATCACTCAGTAGGTTAAGGTCGGTCGGATAGGCTATATCCTGAGGACAGGCTGTGGCATCCGTAATCAACTTCCCCTGGTGTGTGGGATGTTCGGCATTGGAACCGGAGTTATCCGGATCAGGTTTATCTGTCTGGCCTTCAGACATGTCGGGATGTTGCAAACCAAGTATCTTTTCGTTTATCATGTTGATCTGCTCAATGCCAAGTCGCTTGCGAAAATCGACAAACAACGATGGATCGAAGGGTTCTTCATCACTAAACTACTGTATCCGATGAAGTACTGCATGTACATGTTTTCTTGTATTTGCTGAACGGTTTCCCGATCGCTTAAATCACACATATGCTTGATAATCATAGATCCTATTGCTACTCGTGGATTGATTCCATCTGCCCCCGTTTTTTCATTTCCCATTTGTTTTTGATAGATGTTAACCAAGGTATCCCATGGGATTCGATGGGCAAGCTTAATCCATCTGTTATTCGGATTTAAATATCGAGAAAAGGGAGTTTCAAAACCCACTATTACCTGTTGATTTTGACCAATATATTTTTGCTTGGATGCACGGTATTTTTGAGCTTTTGCTATAATTATATGCACTTATTCAAAAACAAAGATGTTAAAATTAACAGAATTTTACATCATTAAGCATTCAACAGCCAGCCCCTTAAATTAAAATATTATAGAAAATTTAATTTTAAAACACTAATACTAGTTTTTGTAATTCATTATTTTTCCTTTTC
>JAAUTT010000374.1 GCA_012031335.1 Bacteroidales bacterium
GTGGTAAAAGATCCTGTTCAGGATAAAATAGTTTGGCAGGAATACCTCGAAACCGTGGTTAAAACCCGCGATAACTGGAAAGATTTTTACCGTGCCTGCAGAGATCTGATGTAATGGCTGTTCATTTATTAGGCATACGGCATCATGGGCCGGGCTCAGCCCGCAATGTGGCTTCCTTTCTGAAAAAACTACAGCCCGATATTGTTTTGGTGGAGGGTCCGCCTGAAGCTGAAGAACATCTGAAATGGGTTATTCATCAGGAGATGAAACCACCGGTAGCGATATTGGCTTATAATACCGAGAATCCCAGGCAGGCAGCCTTTTATCCGTTTGCAGAATTTTCGGCTGAGTGGCAGGCCATTTATTATGGCGTTTACAACAATCTTCCGGTTCGATTTATCGATATGCCGCTTGTTCACAGTTTCGCGCTTGAAAAACCGGCCGAAGAAATTCAGGTGAGCGAATCACCGGCGGCCGAAGAAGTGACTCAGGAGATTTTTCACCGCGATCCGTTCAGCTATCTGGCGGAAGTGGAAGGTTATACCGATGGCGAGCTTTGGTGGGAAACACACTTCGAGAGCAGGCTCGACGATGGGGAAATTTTCGAAGCGGTTACAGAAGCCGTTTCTGCCTTGCGGGAAACTATTCCCGGAAAGAACGACCAGAAGGAGAAAATTCGGGAAGCATTTATGCGGAAAGCTATCCGGATTGCCGAAAAAGAAAAGTATCAGAACATAGCGGTGATTTGTGGCGCATGGCATGTGCCTGCCCTGAAAAATATGCCACCGCAGAAGGACGATACAGAGCTGATGAAGGGCCTGGCCAAAGTGAAAGTGGAAACTACCTGGATCCCGTGGACCTTTAACCGGCTTACTTATCGCAGCGGTTATGGTGCCGGGGTGCTCTCCCCGGGATGGTATAATCACCTGTGGCAGCACCCGGCCGATGATGGAATCCGCTGGATGAGCAAGGTAGCTGATATGCTGCGGAAGAAGAATATGGACATTTCGGTAGCGCATGTAATTGAAGCGGTTCGGCTTGCCAATGCGCTGGCAGCCCTCCGGAATCATAGTCGTGCCGGATTACAGGAACTGAATGAAGCAACGGTGACAGTTTTGGGTTTTGGTGACGATATCCTGCTTCGGTTAATTCACGAAGAACTTATTGTGAGCGATCAGTTGGGGGCTGTGCCCGATACTGTTCCCAAAGTTCCGCTGCTGATCGATGTGGAGCAGTTGCAGAAGAAATTCCGCCTGCCACCTACCACTGAAATCAAAGAGCTGAAACTCGACCTCCGCGAAACCAATGACCTGGCAAAAAGTACTTTTCTGCACCGGCTTACTTTGATGGAAATCAAGTGGGGACATCTAACCGAAAGCCGAAGCAAAGGCACTTTTAAAGAAATATGGCAATTGATGTGGGATCCGTCACTCACCATCGATATCATTGAGCGTGGAATATGGGGAAACACAGTTGAAGAGGCTGCAACCAAATATCTGGCAAATGAAGCATCCAAAGCGCAGTCAGCATCTTTGCTGGTAAATCTGCTTGAAAAAACAGTGCCGGCCGATTTACCCGGATCGGTCGAAGCGATGATTTCAAAACTGGATATGCTCACCGCTGCCACCTCGGATATCACAGAGCTGATGAAATCGGTGCCCGGGCTGGCCAATATTGTTCGCTACGGAAATGTGCGCAATACCGATACTGCGATCCTGAAAAACATGCTCGATTCCATGGTGGCGCGTATTTGCGTGGGGATTCATTTAAGCTGTATCAATATCGATAATGATGCAGCCCAGGATTTACTGAGCCTGGTAGTTAATACCGATTATGCCATTGCCGTGGTAAATGATGAAGAACTTCTGCATGAATGGCAGCAGTCTTTATTTACGATACACCGCTCCTCACAGTCGAATCCTTGATAGCCGGTTATGCAACCCGCTTGCTGAAAGATAAGAATATGATAGGCCCGGAAGAGGCCGGAAAGCAGCTCAGCTATTTTATGTCGGTTACCAACGCTCCGGCGGATGCAGCTTACTGGTTCGAAGGTTTTTTGAAATCGTCGGGAACTGTCCTGCTGCTCGATGATAATCTATGGAGCCTGATGAACAACTGGGTCCATTCAGTTCCGGAGGAAAGCTTTATGGAACTGTTGCCGGTACTTCGGCGTACATTTGCTGAATTTACACCTGCCGAAAGAAGAAAGTTGGGCGAAAAAGCAAAAGGAACGTCATCAGGATTTACAACGCTTAAGATTTCGGAAGAAAATATGGATGAAGAAAGGGCAGTGAAGGTAATTCCGGTATTATTAAAGTTACTCGGTATTACAACTGGATAATCATTTCATTAAATTTAAAAAAATGCCTGGATGAAACAAGAGAAAGAAGCTGAATTCCTGAACTTGAGAAGCCAATTTGGTACCTCAAATTCTGGTTTGGTAAAAGCTTTTAGCGTACAGTTTGGCGAAGGCTGTGCCTTCGTCAATATATCTTTGCTGGCTTAGCCTGCTTAAATATAAACGATTGAGGTAGAACCTCAGCCGAACTCAAGCTAAGAGGCGTAAAAACTGTTTATTAAAATAGTTCGAGTGGAGATTACCATGTCTTTTAGTCCCGATAGGGACGGAATTATGGTAGAAATGTATATAAATTGATCTCAGAATCCTGTAGGGATGACATTATGAGTGTACATTGAAGTGATAGTAATACAATGGTTTAAAACATAATGCCGTCCTTACAGGACTTAATTACTAAAACCTGCAGTTCCCTACTACCATAATATCGTTCCTACGGAACTTCATTCCATTATTGTTAATATCTTGCATATTTAGAAACTATATCATTAGCTTACGGCTATGATTAGAATTCAGCCGAACTGTGGAGTATCAAAAAAAATAGAATTAAATCTTTACTGGTATGATAAAGCTAAATATTTAAATTCAACCCATGAAATGACGGTATTATTGCGGTAATGTTTAACCTCATACACTAAAGTCCCGGAGGGACGGAATTATGGTAGGAAGAGGAGTGTTTGTATGAATTATAGTTCCGTAGGAACGACATTATGATAAAATGATTTGCTGAACCATTTTAAAAATGCACATTATCTAATATTAATAACAAACTTATTTTATGGCAAATACATATTCTCAAATTAATATCCATGCAGTTTACTCTGTACTTGGATGGGAAAATTTTTTGCTTCCCTCATTTCGACATGATTTATTTAAGTATACTTCGGGAATAATTAGAGAAATTGGACAATTCCCTCTCGCTGTAAATGGGTTTAAAGATCATGTGCATGTGTTTTTTGAATTGAAACCATCCGATAGAATTTCTGATATTATAAGGATTACAAAGGCTAATTCGTCTAAATGGATAAATGATAATAAACTGATTAAAGGAAAATTTTCATGGCAAGAAGGTTATGGTGTATTTTCCTACAGTAGGTCGCAACGAAATCAGGTAATCCAATACATTATTAATCAGTAAGAGCATCATAAAGGAAAGACTTTCAGAGAAGAATATTTTGAGTTGTTAAAAAAATTTGAAATAGCATTCGATTCAAATTATTTATTTGAGTTTTATGATTAAATCCTTAAAAAACCATAATGCCGTTCCTACGGAACTTTTCACTTCTTTTACAATCATTGTCACCTACCATAATACCGTTCCTACGGAACTGGCTTTTTTGAGCAATATGAATAAAATGCAAGCATTAAATTAACGGCTGAGCTTGTTAAACATTCAGTTCATTGTTGATAAAGGTCTGTTTAACAGATACGAATATCTAAGGTAGCAATAAATTAAAATTATTTTATTTTTTTGAAATTAAGAAAAATGGAAGATCAAACCCTTCGTAAATGGCGCCTTATTCTGGGAAATCATCAGGATGACGGCACCGGATATCAGCTTCAGGACCTAGATCGTAAGGTTGATGCTGCCCTCACGGCCCTTTACGAAAGCGAACGTAAGGGGGGACTTGGAGCCTCTGCCCCCAATGTTAACCGCTGGCTCGGCGATATCCGCGAATTCTTTCCAGGGACGGTGGTGAAGATTATGCAGCAGGACGCCATCAAACGTCTTAACCTGCATTCGCTGCTGCTTGAGAAAGAAATGCTCGAATCGGTAGAACCCGATGTTCATCTGGTGGCAACATTAATGACATTAAGCAGGGCCATTCCCGAAAAAACCAAAGACACCGCCCGGCAGGTGGTCAAAAAGGTGGTAGACGATCTGATGCAGAAACTTACCGCTCCCATGCAACAGGCTGTTTCCGGGGCTTTAAACCGGTCGGCTAAAAATCGGAGGCCAAAGCACAACGAAATCGACTGGCGAACCACCATTGAGAAAAACCTTAAGCATTATCAACCTGAATATAAAACCATTATTCCGGAAGTGCGGATTGGTTATGGCCGCAAGCGGAAAAGCATGAAAGACATTGTACTATGCCTCGATCAGAGCGGATCCATGGGGTCGTCAGTGATTTACTCAGGAATATTTGGCTCGGTAATGGCTTCCATTCCGGCACTGAAGACCCATATGGTGGTTTTCGACACCGAAGTAGCTGACCTCACCGACGAACTGCAGGATCCGGTTGACCTGCTCTTTGGCGTTCAGCTGGGGGGAGGAACCGATATTCACAGGGCACTTACTTACTGCCAGCAGATTATCACCCGCCCTACTGATACGGTAATGGTTTTGATTACCGACCTTTACGAAGGTGGTAACCAGGATGAGATGAAGAAAAAAGCTGCGGCTATTGTACAAAGCGGGGTTCAATTGGTTGTGTTGCTGGCGTTGAACGATGATGGTGCTCCCTCGTACGATCATCACAACGCCCAATTTATGGCCAATATCGGAGTCCCTGTTTTTGCCTGCACTCCCGACAAATTCCCCGAGCTCATGGCTACCGCCTTAACAAAGCAGGACATTTCCCAATGGGCAGCCATGAACGAGATTGGTATCAAGAAAGGGTGATCTTTAAATCGTGTATTGGCTATCGACCGAAGTCCGTCGTCTGTTCCCTTGTATTGATTGGCGACCGTCTTCCGCAGACTTTGCTCTGTTTCCCTTGTATTGGCCATTGACCGTCGTCTGTCCGTCTATGAACTGTGATCTGTTTCCCCTTTATTGGCTGTCGACTGAAGTCCGTCGACTGTTGACTGTTTTGTCTATCGACTATCGACCATCGTCTATGGACTACATTTAGGTATTCGGCTGTCGTCTGATGTACGTCGACTGTGGACTACATTCATGTATTCTGCTATCGTCTATCGTCTATGGACTATGGACTGCCGACTACATTTATCTATTCGGCTATCGTCTATGGACTATCGACTATGGACTACACCTCACACATACGACTGCTTCAGCACTGAAAAAGCCCTGTCCACATCCTTGTCATTCAATATGATTGACAGCTCATTTGTTGTTGAAACAGCTTCCAGTATACTTATTCCTTCCCAGGCAATTTGCTTAAAA
>JAAUTT010000375.1 GCA_012031335.1 Bacteroidales bacterium
TTCGACACTATCAGCACGGGCAATGGCTACGCGCTGCTGCTGTCCACCCGAAAGCTGCTGCGGGAAATGTTTGCTGCGATGGCCTATTTTCATTCGTTCCAATACGCCTTCCACCATTTTTTTACGTTGCGATGTGGTAACCTTCAGGTATAAAAGAGGCAATTCCACATTTTCAAAAACTGTTAACTCGTCTATCAGGTTAAAGCTCTGAAAAACAAATCCTATGTTGCCCTTGCGGAGGTTTGTACGCTGCTTTTCTTTAAATCCCGAAACTTCCACTTTATCAAAATAGTATTTTCCGTCGCTGGGGTTATCTAACAATCCCAGGATATTCAGCAAGGTTGATTTGCCGCAACCCGACGGCCCCATGATTGCCAGGAATTCGCCTTTTCGTACTTCAAGATTTACCTTGTTTAATGCTGTGGTTTCCACTTCGTCGGTTCGGAATACTTTTGTTAGCTGTTCGATTTTAATCATTTTAATTTCTTTTTATGTGATTGAATTGCAGATGCCAGAAATTGTGCCATTATTTTAAAGCACATAAATACAATAAGTTACAATTTTGTGTTATGCCAAAATTGTTGGATTTTCCAACAGCGTGTCGGGTATTCCAACAAGGAGGATTAAATCCCGGATTATTTTGCAATCCATTACAAGTGTGAATTATACAACACTATAATAAAGTTTTGTAATGAAAATGATAGATAACATTCGGTAATTTGCTGATAATTCAAATTCATAAAAAATGGTCGAAAATAAAGTGCATGCAGGATTAAAATACAGTCCGCCGAAAATAAGAACTGTTTTGGTAGCGCTTGATTATGAGCCTTCGGCACAACATGTAGCCGAAACGGGATATACTGTTGCCAGCGCACTGGGGGCTTCTTTGGTTTTAATGCATGTGGTGGCCGACAATGTGTATTATTCCACCCCTGAATATTCTCCCGTTATGGGTTTCACCGGGTTTAGCAGTACTGATATTACAGGGCAGGTAGGGATGGCCGATTTGAAAGTTGCATCGCAGGATTATCTGAATATTACCAAACATCACCTTGGCGACGATAACATACAAACAATGGTGATAGAAGGTGATACACCTCAGTCAATAATCGATGCTGCTATTGCTGTAGATGCCGGGATGGTGGTATTGGGGTCTCACAACAGAAGGGGCTTGGATAGAATGTTGATGGGAAGTACTGCTGAAGATGTACTCCGGAAGATTACCATTCCGTTGTTAGTTGTCCCAACCCGTGGCAAGGATAACGATGGCGCTCTGTAACTTATGAATCTGAAGAGAATTTTTGGTGCGGTACTTACTGTTTTGGGTACAGCCGGACTTATTTACACAGCAGTTATTTTTGTGAACTCCAGCAATACGGAGAACCTGAAAGCGCTGATTGTTTACGGAGTGTTAAGCCTGATATTTTTTGTTTCGGGTATCTCACTTGTCCGATCCACTTAAACATCTATTCATAATGCATGAAATATATACCAGTTATACCATGGATTGACAAGGATACTTTGTTACACCTCAGGCTTCCGTTTTCTTTTTTCCTGATGCCTGTTTTTTTGTTTGCGCTCAGTCAGGCCCCGGTCATTCAATGGCCCGAAACTGTACTTGCCTTTTTAATCCTGCACCTGCTTGTTTTTCCTTCGAGTAATGGTTATAATAGTTATCAGGACAAAGATACTACCAGTATCGGCCTCCTGAAAAATCCACCTCCAGTTTCCCGTCGTTTATTCTATAGTACCCTGGCAATGGATATACTGGCTGTGTTTGCCGGTTTAGCTGTTTCCTTTCTTTTTTCTTGTTTGGTGTTAACCTTTATCCTGGTTTCCAGGGCATACAGTTACCGCGGAATCCGTTTAAAACGATTTCCTGTTACGGCATTTCTGATTGTTTCGCTGTTTCAGGGTGGTTTTGTTTTTCTGATGTCGGTAACAGCCATTACCGATTCTGCTGCATTGCCGGCTTTATCCGGTAACATAATTTATGGTATGGCCATTTCCAGTTTATTTATAGGAAGTATTTATCCTCTAACCCAGATATATCAGCATGAGGCAGATAAGAGAGATGGTGTAATTACCATCAGTTATAAACTCGGATATTTGGGAACTTTTATTTTTTCGTCCCTGTTATTTTTAATAGCAACGGTTTTTATTTACCTGCTTTTTAATGAGGCTGGACGATCAGGATATTTCAGCATATTTATGGTGATGATGTTTCCGGTAATTATAACCATGGTGTGGTGGTTTATCAAAGTTATGCAAAATACATCCGGGGCAAGTTATTCCAATACCATGAAGATGAATGTGGTAACATCGGCATGTATGAATCTGTATTTTTTACTTTTAATTGTAAATCGTTATGAGAAATGGTTCTGAAAATAAGAGCACAATAATTTCCATTGGTACTGCTGTTCCCGATTTTGTTACCAACCAGGATACCATTCTGGAATTTATGCAGTATGCCTACGACGAGCCGGTGGCTTCGCGTAAACTCGATGTGCTTTTTAATCATAGTGGTATCGATAAACGTTATTCGGTAATACCCGATTTCTGTAACCAGGGGGTTCGCGAATTATTTCCCGAAACACAGGAGATTCCTCCCTTGAACGAACGGGTTGAACTTTATAAGGAAAAAGCCTTGCCACTCGCTGTCAGGGCTGTACAACGATCCTTAAAAAATATCCATTCATCGTTGAACGATATAGGCATCACTCACCTGATAACCGTTACCTGTACCGGATTGTATGCTCCGGGACTCGATGCCGAACTGATGGAACAGCTAAATCTCTCGCCCGACATCTTTCATACTTCTCTTAACTTCCTTGGATGCAATGCTGCCTTCCCCGCCATGAAAATTGCCGATTCGTTTGTAAAATCCGATCCCGGGGCAAGGGTTTTGATTGTTTGTGTGGAACTTTGTACCATCCATTTCCAACCTAAAAACAATAACGATAATTTACTTTCGAACACACTTTTTGGCGACGGAGCCGCCGCTGCCATTGTAGTTTCGGATGCTTATGCCAGGCAAAATTCCTATAGCGGTTTCGGTATACATGGGTTTCATTCCACAGTTTTAACGAAAGGGAAGGAGCTGATGGGTTGGAATTTAACAACTAAAAATTTTGAAATGATATTGAATGCCGGTTTACCCAATTTTTTAGGGCGGGAACTGCTTGATGTAATGGAAAGGGTTTCGTCGAAGCTTCGCTTTTCGATGAATAAAATAGATCATTGGGCTATTCATCCGGGCGGGAAACGGATTCTTGATGAAGTGAAGGCCGAGTTATTGCTGCAGAATGATGAACTCCGGCATTCCTACAAAGTGCTCAGGCAATACGGAAACATGTCCTCACCAACCATATTGTTTGTTATGGCCGAGGTACTCAATGGTGGTTTAAGGAGTGGGGAAACAATCCTCTCGATGGGATTCGGACCGGGAATTAGCATCGAATCAGCTTTACTTACCTATGAAGATGTTTCATCAGCGATCGGCTGAACCTGAATTAATGGATCAGCCGGGTATTCCGCCTGACCAGCTTCGTGAAAATCTTCTAGAGTTGGATAAGCTGAACAGATACCTGGGTGGACATTACGTTACTTTACAAGGTGTTAAAAAACTTTTAGGAGAAAAGAACCGTGTGTATAAAATCGTCGATATAGGCTGTGGAAGCGGCGATACTTTAAAATATCTGGCCCGGTGGGCACGAAAACATCATTACAGGTTCGATTTAACAGGAGTAGATAATAATATCCATGCAATTAAGCATTTAAAACAGCATTGTAAAGGGTTTCCCGAGATTTCGGGTGTTGTAAGCGACTACAAGGATTATGGACAGAATGGTATGATGATAGATATTTATATCTCCTCTCTGTTTTGCCATCACCTGAATAATGAAGCTCTGATATCTTTATTCCGTCAGTTTAAAATGGCAAGGAGGGGTTTTGTGATTAACGATTTACAACGCAGTCCGGTTGCTTATTATCTGGTTTGGTTGGTTACCCGTAGTTCTGAAGGGAACAGAACTGGCTAAAAACGATGGGCCGCTCTCCGTACGAAAAGCCTTTACCAGAAACGAACTGGAACAGCTCCTCCAGGAGGCTTCTGTCAGAAATTATTCAATTGAACGGAAATGGAATTTTCGTTTTCTTATTACAGTAAGGAATTTTTAATAGAATTGATGTGTGGAGAAGAATGGACAATCGACAGGTGTGCTTATTAACGGAGCTGGTCCTTCGGGATTAATGCTTGCGTGTCAGTTGGCTATTCATAATATCCCCTTTCGTATCATCGATAAAAAGCTTGCTTTATCCAAATTCTCGGGTGCCATGATTATCCATGCACGAACCCTGGAAATTTTTTACCAGATGGGTATTTCGGTTAAAGTATTGAAGGAAGGTCTGATCGCGCAAAAGTTATCCCTTAAATTTAACAGAAAAACAACCATTTCTCTTCATGTAAGTAACATGGGAGGTAACCTGACGCTGTTCCCTTATATGCTTTTGCTCGAGCAATGGAAACTCGAAATGCTGTTGGCAGGATTCATCCAAAGTCATGGATACGAAATAGAACGTGGAACTACCTTATTAAGTTTTTCTCAAAAAGACGGGCAGGTTACCTCGGTTCTAAAGAAACCTGATGGGATGGGCGAAATTGTGCATTCCCGGTTTTTGATTGGTGCCGGAGGAAGTACCAGCCTGGTGCGGCGTCAACTGCGCATTCCCTTTTGGGTAAAACGCATCCTGAGCTTTTGTTTGTTACCGACTGCGATGCCAATGTTAATGCTTCGCATGCCGAAATGATCTTTGCTTTTACCAGAGAACATACGCTGGGATTTTTCCCTTTGCCCGATAACCGCTGGCGAATCGATGGGAAAGTACCTCAGCAGGATAAAAAAAGTGAAAAGGTTACCTTCGATTATATTGAGAGCCAATTAAGTAAATCGCGTTATTTTGGATTATTGCTTACCGATCCCGGCTGGTTTTCGATTTTTCGCTCCCATTCGCGTTATGCGCCGGTATTCAGGTATTTCAACTGTTTTCTTGCCGGTGATGCAGCACATATTCATAGTCCCGTAGGTGCGCAAGGTATGAATACAGGTTTGCAGGATGGTTATAACCTGGGCTGGAAACTTGCCTTTGTCATGAAGGGATTTGCCAGTGAAGATTTATTACAGACATACCAGGAGGAACGATTACCCGTGGCCAGGAAAATCATTGCATTTACCGACATCTTTTTCCGGGTGGTGATAAGCGATAACTTTCTCGCAAAAAATATTCGTCTGTTGGTAATGCCTGTGTTACTGAAATTGTTGCATCCCTGGCTGTACAGGAACAGCAGTTTTCGCAGGCGTCTGTTTGGCGCTCTGGCGGGTTTGAGTATCAATTACCATAAAAGTTCACTTACAATGCCTCTTCCGGGGGCTAAATATATTACGTACTTGTCCCCCGCCCCGGAGATCGACTTCCTTGTGTTC
>JAAUTT010000376.1 GCA_012031335.1 Bacteroidales bacterium
GCCACCGCTGACGGCACGAACATCTTTTACAAGGACTGGGGCCCGCGCGATACGCAGCCCGTGGTCTTCCACCACGGCTGGCCCCTGTCGGGCGACGACTGGGACAACCAGATGCTGTATTTCCTGCAACAGGCGTACCGCGTCATCGCCCATGACCGCCGCGGCCATGGCCGGTCCGAGCAGACCGACACCGGCAACGAGATGGACGACCTTTATGCCATTGTCAGGCTGGTTAAAGATCCCAATGTTGAGCTGGTGGGGCTTAGTTCGGCTCATTTCAACAATCCCGATCTGCTGGTTTTCGAAAAGTGGAATGCATATCCCACCAAAGGTTTAAAATACCGTTGCTGAGAGTCAAAGGCTGAATGAGGAGATTCTGAAAGCAATAGGAAGGATGGATATACCGCATCCGCTGGGTGCCGACTGCCAGATTGGCCGTGCCTGGGGGCAACAGGACCCACGCGATTCAGAAGCCGCACGTGCCATCATTGCCGCTGCCAAGGTTATGCCCGAAGGCCAGAAGCTCGATGTTATCACCATTGGAGCAATGACCAACATCGCTTCGGCATTGATTCTTGCACCTGAAATAAAAAGCCGTATCCACTGCTTTGCGCTGGGGGCTCAGTATAACCCACAAACCAAAGTGTGGAACAAGAACGAGTTCAACATCCGAAACGACCTCAATGCTTTTGATTACCTGCTGAACCTCGATGGCTTCGATTTTACTATTATGAGCCTGGAAGCTGCTTATCCGCTTCAATTCAACAGAGAGGATACTTACAGTTGGCTCTATGAAAACAATCCGGTGGAAAAAATACTGGAGAACCGCTGGAGGGAACAAAACCCTCAGGATAAAACCCGGATAATGTGGGATCTGGCGCTTGTTGAAGCTTATCTGAAACCTGAACTTGCAAAAATTATAACTGCTACTACGCCCCCGGAGAATAAGCAACGGGAAATACGCGTGTATGCCAAAATCGATGAAAAAGCGCTGACTGACGATTTCTGGAATGTTTTGAAAAAATAGATTTACTAAACATGAAACAACTAACACTCTTATTGAAAATTTTCGTGGTGGTAGCTGCAGTTTAGCTGCAGTTCAAGCAACAACAAACCTGCACCCATCAGTCTGCATCCTGATAATCCCAATTATTTTTTGTATAAAGGGAAACCAACAGTGATAATCACCTCGGCCGAGCATTATGGAGCTGTGATGAATGCAGATTTCGATTATGCGAAATACCTTGCAACACTGAAGAACGATGGAATGAATTATACCCGCATATTTCTGGGGCCTTATTCTGAAATCGGAGCCGATCTTTTCGGAATCAAAAAAAATACCATGAACCCGGCTCCAGGTAAATGGCTCACTCCGTGGGTGAAAGATACAGCTACCGGCAGATATAAGCTCGACGAGTGGAATGAAGCTTTTTTTAGCCGCCTGAAATCGTTTATCGCAGAAGCTCAGAAGAATGATGTGATTGTTGAGGTAACATTCTTTACTTCCTACTATGGTAATCATCAATGGTCGAACAGTCCGTTTAACCCCCAATAATAATACTCTGATAACCGATTCTTTATCGTTCCGGAATGTAAACACCTCCGACAACGGACCACTCATGAAAATCCAGGAGAAATATGTCCGCAGAATTGTTCAGGATCTGAATGCTTTCGGAAATTTGATTTATGAGATTCAGAATGAACCATGGTCAGATAACCCTGAACTTGTGGAAAAAATATCCGATGTAGACACTTTGGTGCATCCTTTTGCCTGGCAGAAAATTGTCGAAATTGCCAATACCCGATCGCTGGAGTGGCAAACAAGAATAGCATCCATTATTTCGGAAGAGGAAGCCCAATTGCCCAACAAGCATTTAATAGCTCAGAACATAAGTAATTTCAGGTTCAAAATAGAGAATCCCGACCCTCAGATTTCCATCTTCAATTTCCATTATGCATATCCCGAAGCAGCTTCCGTAAATCTGAATCTGAATAAAGCCATCGGGCTCGACGAAACTGGATTTATGCCGCACAACGACTTCCATTACCGTTCACAGGCCTGGAAATTCATGCTTGCCGGAGGAGCGCTTTACAACAACCTCGATTACTCTTTTACAGTTGGCTTTGAAGACGGCACCTATAAAATTGACGCAGGCACACCAGGATGGGGGTGGCCCTGCCTATCGTAAACAGCTTTTAATACTGAAAAATTTTCTGGAATCGTTTTCTTTTATCAGCATGAAACCCAACAATGAAATTCTGAAGGTGAGTAACGGATCAATAAGCGCATATCAGGTACTGGCTGAAGAAGGACAGCAATATGCAATTTACCTTGAACGTGGTAATGCTCCTGAAATTGAATTGACGATCCCCGATGGAAACTATGCCGCCGTTTGGCTTAACACCCTCACAGGAAAGGAAGAACGCTCTGAAGAAGTTGTTTCAACCGGAGGGAAAGCTAGGATAAAATATCAGGGAAGTTTTGAAGATCTTGTTATTGGCCTCAAAATAAAATAATGTTTTTATACGCGACTTACACTATTATTTACACATAAAAAACTGAAGATTATGTTTATAATTGATTCGTATGCTGTTGCCGTGATATTTTGTTTTATCACCATGTTATGCTGGGGTTCATGGGCCAATACTTCCAAATGTACCACTACCAAATGGCAGTTTCCGCTATTTTACTGGGACTATTCCATCGGGCTTATTCTGGCAGCAATTATCTACGGTTTATCCATGGGTAGCTCAGGTGATGAAGGACGCGGCCTTTTGTCCGATCTACAGCAGGCTTCAACAAAATCTGTTCTCATGCCCCTTCTTGGAGGTGCTGTTTTCAATCTCTCGAATTTACTGGTAATTGCAGCCATTGCCATTGCTGGTATTTCGGTGGCTTTCCCCATTGCTGTGGGTTTAGCACTTGTTTTAGGTGTTATATTGAATTACATGAATATTCCTGCCGGAAACCCTTGGTTGCTTTTCGGAGGAGTTGGATTTGTTGTGCTGGCCATGGTGGTTAATGCAATTGCATCGGGCAAAGCTGCAGCATCCAAAGGAAAGACTTCCGTAAAGGGAATTGTAGTTTCCATTATTTCCGGAGTAATCATGTCATTCTTTTATCGTTTTGTTGCCGAAGGAATGACCACAGACTTTCAGGCTCCTGAAGCGGGAAAGCTCACACCATACTCGGCAGTGCTGATTTTCTCCGTTGGGCTGTTTCTTTCCAATTTCATTTGGAATACCTTTTTCATGTACAAGCCAATAACCGGAACCGTTTCAACATACAAAGAGTATTTTACTGCCGGTAGCTGGAAACAGCATTTGATAGGCATTTCGGGCGGATTAATATTTAATACCGGATTCCTTTTTAATCTCATTGCCTCCGAAAAAGCAGGTCCGGCCATATCATATGGGTTGGGACAGGGAGCCACCATGATTGGCGCAGCCTGGGGAGTATTTATCTGGAAAGAGTTTGCCTCCGCGCCAAAATCGGTGAATAAGTACCTGGCCGCCATGTTTGTATTATTTTTTACTGGCTTGGGACTCATCATTATGGCGAGAGCTTAGTCTCTTATAATGAACAAAATAGCAAAACTTAAATATCCAAAACAATGGGAAATGAAATTCTGGTAATAGGCAGCACCAATGTCGATTTTTTGATTAAAGGTGATAAACTACCCATGTTAGGCGAAACTGTTACCGATGGCATTTTTTTGCAGAACTTCGGGGGCAAGGGAGCCAACCAGGCAGTAGGAGCTGCAAGGGCAGGGGGGGAAGGTTACCTTTGTTACCTGCCTGGGCGAAGACCGCTATGCCGACGAACTGGTTGAGAACTTCAGAAATGATGGAATTGATACCAGTCTTGTTTTCAGAGAAGAAGGGATTGCCACCGGCTCAGCGCTGATAATGCTCGATAATCAGGGTAATAACTATCTTTCGGTTGCACCTGGGTCAAACTACCGGATGAGCACTCTTCATATCAATAAAGCTCTGGATGCGCTGAAAGCAGCAGAAATAATAATTCTCCAAATGGAAATACCACTCGAAACAAATGCTTACATTTTTCAGCTCGCAGCGCAATATAAAAAGAAAATACTTTTAATTTAGCGCCGGCACGGTCATTTGATTTTTCCCTTTTAAAACATGTTTATGCATTTGTGGTGAACGAGGTAGAAGCATCCATGGTAACTGGACAGAAAGTGGAAACCGACCAGGAGGTAATTGAAGCAGGGGAAGATTTGAAACGGCGGGGGCCGGAGATCGTTATTATCACTCTCGGTAGCAGAGGAGCCTATGTAGTGTCGGGTGAAATGAAGGAGTTTATCCCTGCCTTTAAGGTAAAAGCAGTTGATACCACTGCCGCAGGCGATGTTTATTGTGGCAGTTTGGCTGTTGCCCTGGTGGAAGGTAAGCCGGTTCGCGAAGCTATAAGGTTTGCGGCAGCAGCTTCGGCAATTTCGGTAACCCGTTTGGGGCTCAGCCTTCAGCACCGGTGAGAGCCGAGATTGATGTAATGTTCAGTTCAGTCTAATAATATTGACGATGCTATATCTGGAAGATGCTGATGAAGATAAGCTGCTGGACTTAATAAAAAAAGGCAGTAGCAAATCGTTCGAAGTCCTTTATCAGCGATATCATAAGCGTATTTATACTTATGCTTTACGGTTACTGCCATCGTCGTACCATGCCGAAGAAATTGTGCAGAATGTATTTATAGCTGTCTGGAACCAGAGAACGTCGCTTAATTTTACAACAACATTCAGTTCCTATATTTTTGGTATTACCAGGCACATGGTTTACCGGCAAATCCGCCAAAAATTAACCAGGAAGCCTATGCAGCTTATGTTCTTTATAACAATTCCGAATATGCCTTTGTAACCGAAGATGAAATTGCATACAATGAACTTGAACAGCTTTACAATAATTTAATTGAACAACTCCCTGAGCGGCGAAGGGAGATTTTTTACTCAGCCGTAAATACAACCTTAGCTACAGAGAAATTTCCGAACGGCTTAACATATCTGAAAATACTGTGGATACGCAAATACGCCTGGCACTTGGTTTTATCAAAACCGAATTAATTAAAGTGCTGGTTTTTATTATTTTATTGAATTAGACTTTTAAAGAATTAATGTGTCCACAGTCTTCAGACGACAGCCAACAGCCAGATCAAACTAAAAAAGGTCAGAGTTATGTGCCAAAGCTGCGTGTGTGGTTTGGCTGTGGACCTTTGACCGTGGTCTGTCGACCAGATGGTATGCTTATTAACTATACGCCTGCTTCAATAATTTTATTAAACCTAATTCTACTTTGACAGATTTTGATAATGGTGAAAGAGGAATAACTTATGCCACGAACCTGCCAGAGTTCAACGGCGGGCAGGTTCGTGGCTATTTATAAATTTTTGTTTTGATTTTTTTTATGTGTCAAATTAGAACTAAGTTTTGGCGGAAAGAATTGTTTTTCCGGATT
>JAAUTT010000004.1 GCA_012031335.1 Bacteroidales bacterium
GAGTATTGGACCGGGGTGTGGCAGATGTATCACCCAGTAGTTTTTCGATTACGATGGCGATGGCGACCTGGACCTGCTTGTTGGCGCTGGTAATAGTACTGTGCAACTATGGCTGAATGAAGGAACCCCTGCCAATCCAATTCCCGTCCTTGCGTATTCTAAATTTCTAAGCTTTGAATCGACCGTTAGTACTTTTGCAGCACCCCGGCTGGCCGACCTGAACGGGGACGGCATTGACGACATGCTTGTATTCATGGGCAACAGCGATGCCTATCTGCTGCAAGGCAGGGATGTAAGCGATTACCGGCCGGGGAGGGGTTCGCTGGCGCTTTCCAATGCTGGTAGGCTTCAGGTGATCGATCCTTCCACAACCAATATCGAAAAAGGTACCTGGTGTGCCTCGGTAAAAATAGGGGCCATCACCAAAAATTATCATCGGATCCTGTATAAAGAAGGCAAGGTGGAATTGTTCTATTATAACCCGGAGAAGCGTTTCGATGCCAAGGTGGTGGTAAACGGTAGCCCATTCGTTGCAGCCACCGACAGCCTGGAGCTGAAAATAGCACCCGGCAAATGGTACCAGCTTGCCGGGACCTTCGATGGCACAGTGCTGAGCCTGTATGTCGATGGCGTGTTACACGACACTGTAAATATTCCGGAAGGCCTGATCGACAGTAACCCCGGCATGTGGGGCATTGGCGGGTCACCTGAAAGCTCAGGCTATACTTTCCAGGGTGAAATCGACAATGTGATGATCTGGGATACGGCTTTATCGGCCAATGATATCAGTCAGTTCCTGTGTAGTCCGGTAAGCCTCGATCATCCTGCCTACCCCCGGCTAAAGGCTTATTTTAACTTCGATTTCAGCTTCGATAACAAATTTTACGATGCGGTCCATGGACTTGAAGGAAGGATGGTTAGCGAATACTTCAATTGGCCGGAGGGTGGCTATCCCTACCGCGAACCTGTAATCACGGCCAATGGCCTGAAGCTCAGCTGCGATTACAAAACCGGGAGCCCCCAATGGTACCACAACGGTGAACCCATAGACGGGGCCACTTCCTCAACCCACACTGCCACCAAAAGCGGCGTATACCATTTGGTAATCATGACCAGTGACTGTATGTTGCTATCCAATACCCTGACCATCAATACAAGTACGTCATATGGTACTGAACAACTACAAGCGTCCGGGGTAAGTGTATTTCCCAACCCAACGGAAGGCACGTTCACTATCGGAATCGGACGGAAAGTCGGAACGGCAGTATTGACCCTTTACAACCTCCTTGGACAAAAGGTTTACAGCAATACCTACCATGATATTCAGGATATCCCGGTAAATGTATGGCTTGAAAAGGGTTTGTATCTTATTGACCTTAGGATTGATGGCAACAATCTTGCCCATAGTAAACTGATTATAGAATAAAGGTATAAATAAAGCATCCGGCCAGTTCATTTTCGGGCAGAAAGTGACTGGCCGGTAAAATCAACATTTTCCAAAAAAAGCATAAAACAGGTAACAACTATGAAAAAACAAGGACCCGATGGCTAAAATCAGGAACTTTCTTCTTGCTGGTTTCATTTGGCGTTTTTTCGTTGAGGGCTTAGTATATTAATATCTATGAAAACACTAGTCCACATAGCAGGAGTAAGCCCTCATTATCAAAACCCTTTTTTTATGAATAATTCAGGCTATATCTATGACCTTTAATGCTATTTTTTAACCGATTAATGACTCAAATTCAGCGTTAGATGTTAAATTGACTTTTCATGCCGCCTAAATATTTTTTTTCGTGGTATTTTTGGAATTTAGTAGGTTAATGCATTCCACTAGCGTTGATTTACAATTTCCCCAAGGGTAAAGTAAAATAGAATGTACTGCCAACTCCAATTTGGCTTTCAACCCCAATACCACCTTTATGGAACTCAATAAATTCCTTGCACAACATCAGGCCCAGACCTGTTCCTTTTTCTTTGTCGGTTCCTGTTGTTTTTACATTCTCGCCTTCTTTGAAAAGCCTGGCTATTACATCCTGTTCCATACCAACTCCGGTATCTGAAACCGAAACAGCTACCCAATCGCCTTCGGTTTTTGAAGTTATGGTAATCCGGTCACCTCTTTTTGAAAATTTAATAGCATTGGTAATCAGGTTTCTAAGAATGGTAAGCACCATGTCCTCATCGGCATATACAATTTGATTGTCAGGGATATTCATTTTAAGAGCTATACCTTTATTTTCGGCAGAATTGGCAAAAAGATTGAGGCAACTTTCGACTAATGGATAGAGTTGTAACTGTTCCGGATTAAAGGTGATGTTTTTGCTTTGAGATCTGCTCCATGTTAACAGGTTCTCAACCAAGTTAAAAACATCGTTAATCGATTGCCTTATTATACCAGCGTATCTACTGTACTTTTCCTGGTTGCCTTTTTGGATTTCCGTCACAAGCAGTTCGGAAAACCCAATCAGTGAGTTAAAAGGGCTGCGGAGGTCATGGGCCAGGATGCTAAAAAATTTATCTTTGGTGGCATTTGCTATTTCAAGCTGATTTTTCTGATCAAGTATTTCTTCCTTTTGTTGTTTAATCTCAAGGGTTCTTTGCACTATAATTTCTTCGAGTTTCACTTTGTCCCGTTTCAAGCGGACCGAATTGTACTCAACAATAAGAAAAATAAGTGTTACCACCAGCATTCCATAGATTAAATAAGCCCACCATGACCTGTAAATGGGCGGTAAAATACGAAAAGAATACATTGCAGTTTTGCTTATTGCATTATATTGATTTTTAGCTTTAACCTCAAAGGTGTAACTGCCTTCTGACAAATTGGTGTATTCTTTTTTAACATCGCTCACCCATGCCGACCATGTAGTATCGGAACCAAGTAGACGATAGCAGTAAAGATTTTTATCCACATCTTCGTAATAAGCGGTTGCATAATGAAATACCAAATTGTTTTGACGGTAAGGAAACTCAATCCCTTTTATATGTTGAAATTCATTGGAGTCGGGGGCTGTGCCTCCAAACACCAGGCTGTCCTTGGCTATAACTTTACGAATAAGCGTATAAAACGGGATGTTATAATTTACCATCTGCATAGGATTGTACTGTAGTAATCCTTTGGTTGTCCCAATAAACATCATGCTGTCCGATGCACTATGAAAATTATAATCTGCACTGTTTAAATAATCATTAAACTTATAAAATGGTTGTTTATAAAGTTGATACTTACCTTTGTTATACTTTAGTACACCTTTTTCATAAATACCGTTACCTGTAACTTCCTGAAACCAGATACTCCGTTTTTTTTGTGCTGAAATGGATAAATGGTACCTGTAAGCATGTTGAATGCCGGATGTTTCTCAAAATGATCAGTTGAGGAAATATATCTGAATATCCCTTCTGCAGTGGCAAATACCAATTCGCCCGAATTGAGCATACAGGGTACAGCATAATCAGGAGGCAGTCCATGTTGGGTTGAGAATTGCTCTACAGAGGTACTGTCCATGTTTTGGTTTAGTTTCAACTTAAATAATCCGGGATTTGTATGTACCCAAATATTGTCCTCTCTGTCCTGAACCATCGTATAGGCAAATTTAGAGAACCCTTTTATGATATTTTTAAGTTTCCATTTTCCTTTTCGATACTCCAGTATACTTATTCCATTGCCCGAACCCATGCCAGCCAATAAATGATCAGGCTGGTTATTCAATGGACAAAAATTAATAAAATCGTAGTTCCTTATAAGAGGAATAGCCTGATTTCCTTTAATTTCAAACAATCCGTTTAGATCTGCCAGCAGCAAAGAACCATTTGCATTATACAACTGCCAGTTTTGACCTTCGGTACCAACGACGGTTTCGAAATTCCCATCAGGGTTTTGCACACATAAATACTGCGAAGTGCCTACATACAAACGATTGTTGAAAAAATAAATACACATGGGGAAACCTTTCAATCCGTTTTTTTCTGTAAAAAGCTGGAATGGCAGATTGGTTTGAATCAAACTGATACCATTGTTTAATGCTGCCCACAACTGTTGATTGTTATCAGTATACAGCTTACGAATAGTATTATCCTGCAGGCCTGAATCCGTATTGTATATGGTTTTAATTTTTCCTGCGTTGTTAAATACTATAATTCCTCCGGCGAGTGTTCCCAGGGCATAGAATCCATTACCCAATATGTTCCCGCAATAGGTCATATTTTGGGTCACAAATTTATCTACTGCTTTTAAACCAGCAGGTTTATAAAAGTTCTCTTTTGGTGAATAAATCAATATACCCTGAGAACGTGTAGCGATAAGGATTTCGTTTTTCCTGAAGGGTAGCATTGCATATATTTTTTTCGTCAGCGAAGCGTTCTCCTCCTTCAAGTATCTGCAGACTGTCGTTTTTAAGAATCATCAATCCTTTCCCGGCTTCGCGCACATATAAAGAATTGTTAACCATAAATGCGAGGTGAAAACTTTTCTCAGGATACAATACCTTGAATTTCCTATTCTGGTAAATGAAAATTTTCTCAAAAGTTTGGAAAAAAACACTGCTGCCCGATACGAAAATATTCCAAACATCATTAAAATCGCGGTGTTCAATTGGTATTTTTTCTTTAAGCGACAAGTATTTATACCTGCCCAAACTGTCCGGATGTAAATACCCGAAATCGCCTTTGCTACCCACGAATATAAGTCCGGAGCTGTCAATAGTAAGAGAACGGACAGTTGTTGTCATCGGTATAAACCGCCATTCAATGCCATCGAATTCCAATATTCCATTGCTGTTGCCAAAAAACATTACACCCCGTTTATCCTGAACAATTGCCCAGTTTTGTGAAGTCGATTTATATACTTCCGGTGGGTAGTTGGTAATAAAAGGCATACCGGTTTGCTGAGCAAAAACAGTTACTTGCAAACAAACCAAAATTAGAATTAAAAGCAGTCTTATTTGATTAAATGCCTTTGAAGTCCTGATCCGCAGCATAAGTTCTGTCGTTTTATTCTTATTTTTAATGTTAAGTACATGCATTTTTTAAATAAAACTTAATCCTGGATATACTGTCCAAAATTTAATTTAGTCAGATCCAAAATAAATCACTCCACTTTAAGGCAAATCGAACAGGTAGTTTTGAAGGCTGTTTTATTCTATTTATGTATAGCTGCGAATCAAACGATTGGCAGTTTCTTGAAAACATGCGAAATTCGTAAATAAAAAAGTGAAATTTAGTAAAATGTTAGTTTTCCAGCCTCTAATCATCCCAGCAGTTCTATATAAATTATTAGATAGTAATTTTGCTGATAAAAATACTTAATAATATGAATGAAAAACATTTATAACTTATTTTTTGATTAAAAATCTTTAAAATCAGATTTTGTCGGGAAATTCAGCAGGTAGAAAGAAAATCTCTTATTTGTAAAGGATTAATATTATTCTTTAATTTGACGGCATAATTGGTATCATATTGTAAGTTTTAATGGAACAGGTTGATAGGGAGATTATTAAAGGTTTGGCATCCGGTGATCAACAGGCATATGACATGTTGATACGCTTATATTTTCAGCCTTTGGTTATTTATGCTGGTTCCATTGTGAATGATGTAGAACATGCTAAAGATATTGTACAGGATATATTTCTGAAAATATGGAGTAATCATTCCGTTTTTAATGTTACAACATCTTTACGATCCTATCTTTTTCGAACGGTTCATAATTCCTGCATAGATCATCTAAGAAGTGAAAAAGCCAAATCCCAAATTAAAGCTGTTTCGTATGATGACCAGGTATTTCGTGAAAAGGTTTATGACATTCAATCGAAGGATAGTTTTTTTAATACCCTTTTTCACATGAAATTAATCAGGAATTACATAAAGCCATAAATCAACTACCCCCTCAATGCAGGGAAATATTTATTCTATGTCGTTTTGAGAGACTAACCTATGCTGAAATATCCGTGAAATTATCCGTTTCCTTAAGTACTGTGAAAACTCAAATGGTGAGAGCTATGCAAAAACTTAGTGAGGCAATGAAAGATTTTATAAATCCGGGTTAACTCCACAGAAGGTTCACTGGATAAGGCTTGAAGAACAAACTAAGTTTCTAATGTTTTGTTGGGATAAAAATATTTTTTCGATCCTGTAGACCTTAATAGCTATTTTTTCGTCATAGAAGAAAAGTTATTTAACTGCTGTGAATGTAAATTTTGAAAATGACGATCTGATAATCCGATTTCTGGCTGGAGAAACTACTGCATCCGAGAATCAGGTATTATTAAGCTGGCTGTCCGAGTCACCTGAAAATCAGGAATATTTTGATGCATTCCGAAATATTTGGTTGGCATCGGCTCAGGCTAGTTTTACCTTTGATGCTCATGGTTCCGGGATAAACAAGCACAATAATCCTCAGGAAAATACTAATCTGCATTTTTCTGAAAAGAAATCTATCATAAAAAGCATTATTAATTATTCTGTTAAAGTTGCAGCTGCATTATTAATGCTAGTTGCCACAGGTGCTGTTATTTTTTACCAGTTTAAGGTCAGGTCTAGTAATAATCAAATTATTACTGTTGAATCTACATTAGGATCCCGTTCTATTACTGTTTTACCTGATGGAACAAAAGTATGGCTAAATAGTGGTAGTAAACTTACTTATAATGGTAATTACAACGAGGATAACAGGGAGGTCAGACTTGTTGGAGAAGCCTACTTTAATGTAGTAACGAATCCATCCCGACCTTTTGTTGTCAAAACCGAGAAGCTGAATATAAAGGCAGTTGGTACCATATTTAATGTAAAAGCATATCCGGAAGATAAGGAAGTTGTTACTACCCTGGTTAAAGGTAAAGTATTTGTTGAAGGAAAGGATATGGAGAACCATGATTTTTCCCTTCAGATGAAACCTATGGAGACTATCACATATTACAAAAATCTTAATAATCCTTCGGATAACAACACCAGAGAATATGAAAAATCCGAATCCGGAAAAACAATACCTGAAAACACTGAAACATTAACTGATAATATACCAGTTACAAAAGATGAGCAGGTAAATATCGAATTATTTACTTCCTGGAAAGATAACCGCTGGATAATAGAAAAACAGAAACTTGGTGATTTGTACCGCGATATTGAAAGACGCTATAATATCAGGATTCAATTTTTATCTGATACCATAAAACAGTTTCATTTTACCGGTACCCTCGAAAACGAAACTATTGAACAAATAATGGTGACTTATGAGGCATACAATTCCTCTTAAATATAAGATTGAAAAAGGAGTTGTCCTCATTGAAAGTGATTCCGATTTGATGTCGCGATTTTACAATTCAAAACCTCAACAAAAACTATAAACTTACTAAAACAATAGCGCCTATGGTATAATTCAAAAACAAAAAAACGAACCGGGATTGCGGCCCAATTCGTTTTATTTCTGTCAAAACCCATTTGCACCGGGTAATGAGTTCAATTATTTAAATAACTAAACTGACGTAAAATTATGAAAAAAATCGTAATGGGAAACCTATACAATTTTCTGTAGGGTTAAAATTCTTACTGCTTACTATGAAACTGTCATTTCTATTTTTATTTGTTACAACGATACATGTATCGGCATCGCTTTTTTCACAAAGCGCTACCCTGGATATTTCAGTTAAGGAAATGCCGGTTAAGAATGTTTTGAAATTGCTTGAAAGCAAATCAACGTATCGTTTTTTTATTCCGATCGATTCAATGCCACTTGGATCAAACCATTCACTTAATTTGGAAGGATTCTTCCTTTGATCTTATTTTGTCTAAAATTCTCGAAAGTACCTCGGCAACCTATCATGTGCTAGAGAATAATATAGTAGTAATCTCTCCATATTCTCTTCAACAGCAAACAATTACAGGTACCATAACTGATATCTCAAATGGAGAACCTATCATTGGTGCTAATATTGTTATCGAAGGAACCACTGTTGGAACTGTAACAGATTTAAATGGGAACTTTAAAATTGATGTTCCGAATTCTGAAGCGGTTTTAGTTATTACTTATATTGGTTATAATACAGAAAAAATAATAGTTGGTAATTTGAAACAGCTTGATATTAAGTTGGTTCCTGATATTACCAAACTCGACGAAGTAATTGTTGTTGGATATGGTACCAAACTTAAAGGTGAACTTACCGGTTCGGTTGCAAAAATAAACTCCGAGGCTATTTCTTCCAGACCTGTAACAGGTACCTTAAACGCCTTGCAGGGAATTGTTCCTGGGGTAACCATTACACGTAACAGTGGAAGACCCGGACGTGAGAATTATGAATTAAATATCCGTGGATTCTCATCTAAAAAT
The DNA here is from genome assembly GCA_012031335.1 of Bacteroidales bacterium. Next base: position 8,318 of record JAAUTT010000004.1, read on the forward strand.
GGTAACAAACCACTTATTCTTATCGATGGTATTCCAGGCGAATTAAGTTTAATTAATCCCGCAGACATCGAAAATATTACTGTTCTGAAAGATGCTGCTGCTGCAATTTACGGAGCCAGGGCTGCCGATGGGGTAATGATTATTACTACAAAAAAAGGTAAGAAATCCGATAAAGTAAAGGTGGACTATACTGGTAATTTTGGAGTAAAGAAGCCTAGTTTCTTAAAGAAAATGGCTAACACATACGACCTTGCCGCCTCATTTAACGATGGACGAATCAATGATGGTGATCCACTAAAGTTCGACGACAGTGATTTTGTTAAAATTAAAGCAAATGACCCGGGTGTAGGCCCTGGCAAAATGCTTTACCTCGAAAGCTATCCTATGTGGTATCAATCGCACGATCATTACGGTGAGTTATTTGAAAACGCCTTTTATCAGTCGCATAACCTAAGCCTTTCGGGTGGTTCTGATAAGGTAACCTACCTTATATCCGGTGGTTATATGAATGATAATGGTAATATTAAATTTGGTGATAACAAATCCGACCGGTATAATATTCGCAGTAATACACAATACACTATTACAAATAAATTGAAAGCGGATGTCAGGGTTGGTTTCGACTATATGGATATTGCCGAACCCTCTCAAATAGATGATGCTCTGGGGATTGCTCTCACTAACTGGTCGTATGTTCCTTTAAAGACCCCAAAGGGGAATTATTATTCCTATCAGGGATATTCCAATTCGATCCAACGCCTTGAAGAAGCTGGGAAAAGAAGCACTCAGTTTTACAAGGTGAGTACAAATCTTAAACTCGATTACGAAATAATTAGTGGGTTGACATTAACAGGACAAGCCGGGTTTAATTTTGATAAATATGAAGATAACTCTTATTACCGCACCATTACTGAATATAACTGGGACGAATCGGTTAATGGAAAGAGAAACGATCCCAACTCGGCATATTACCTTGACAATACAACCAAATACTCGAACCTGACAGCTTATGCCAACTATACAAAAACAATGGGCAACCATAACATTGGTATAATGGCTGGAGCTTCCAAGGAAGGATCGGATTTTAAGCAGAAATATTTTGGAGCTCAGCGCTTTTCGAGTAACGAAATATTTCCTCTGAGCCTTGCCGACCCTACACTGCTCAATACTGGTTCTAACCGCTGGAGTTTTACCGATTGGGCACTTATTTCTTATTTCGGACGTTTTAATTATTCCTTCGGAGGTAAGTATTATCTTGACGCTACCTTCCGTAAAGACGGAAGCTCCAAGTTCGAAGAGTCAAAACGTTGGAGTACTGTTTACCCAAGTATCTCTGCTGCCTGGAATTTGGCTAATGAGAGTTTCTTTTCCAATAGTATATCCAAATCAATTGTTGATAATCTGAAGTTCCGTGCATCCTGGGGAAGAACTGGAAATCAGGATATTTCGGCATTAGGAAACTACGATTATGTTCAGTTAATTACAATCACCGGTAGTTACCCGATGGATAATTCCAATCCATCAAAAACTGCCAGTATGAGAGGTATGGCATCCAAAGAAAGAACCTGGGAAACAATTGAAAACTACAATGTAGGTATTGATTTAGGGTTGCTTAAATCAAAACTTAATGCAACTTTCGATATTTACAAGAAGGTTAATAACAACATGCTTGTAAGTGTAGTATATCCAAGTATCTTAGGCGCTGAAGCACCTACAACAAATGCAGGGAAATTGGATATCAAAGGGTGGGAAGCTTCTCTTAACTGGAAAGATAACATAGGCGATTTTCAATATAACCTTGGTGTTATTGTAAACTATAACGAAAACGAATTAACAGATCTGCAGGGACAGGATAATTTCAATACAGGCTTAACATCCTTCAGAGAAGGTTATCCGATATATTCCTATTTTGGTTTTAAATCAGCCGGAATAATCAAAACCAAAGATCAGTTAAAAGAATATGGTGATAAATTTGCCGCAAAGGGATTGTTCCTGCCATGAACTCTTCGCTGGATGGTTATAAAACACTGGGAGTAGGGGATCTTATGTATCAGGATATCAATGGTGATGGTAAAATTACTGTGTATGGTGATGATGGCAAAGAAGGCGATGCGGTTTTCCTTGGCAGCCGTTTGCCAAAATATACCTATACAATTCAGGGTGGCGCTTCATATAAAGGTTTCGACCTAGGATTTATCATGCAGGGTACAGGCGAAAAATATACCTATAGAGGAGGCTGGGAGTCCGATAATAACTGGGCTAATTTTGGAGCTCCTTACACATGGCCATGGTTTCAACCTTTTCAATATTTTATGGGCAAAACCTTTACCGAAGGTGAAACAAACTACTATCCTGCAAATCTTAATGCTCAATATCCTCGCATAACCCATGCGGATAATATTAAGGCCAATAATTACAGATGTTCGGATGTGTGGGTTGAAAACACCAGTTATTTACGCTTGAAAAACATTACACTCGGTTACACTTTACCCAAGGTTGTCCTGGAAAAACTGAAAATTGAAGGTCTGAGAGTTTATGTAAGTGGTCAGGACTTGTTTGAATTTGCCAAAGGTACCTGGGATGGAAACTTCGATCCGGAAGAAAGTGGTGTTGGAAGCACAAACGAGAAACAATATGCTTTTACAGAACCATCTCATTTGGTGTGGACATTAAGTTTTAATTCTAAAAAACTGATAATATGAAAAAAATAGTCTTTTTAATATATTCCTTGCTTTGACAGTTATGTTCTTCACGAGTTGTGATGAGGAAACTTAACCTGGCACCCAAGTCAGACATTTCCGATCCAACATACTGGAAAAATGCCAGCGATTTTAAATTGGCAGCTAATTATTATTACAGCTATCTTGTTGGGTATACCTTCGACGATAATAATTCAGATATAGCTTTCGATTTATCGCCGACTCAGCTTAGTAACGGTACTGCTGTTGCTCCGGCTTCGAGTTATGTAAACTGGGATCTTCAATATAATGTGATCCGCAATTGCAATAAGTTGTTGGAAATGTCCGAAAAATACGCCAATAAAGATGACATAAAAATTTACATCGGGGAAGCAAAGTTCTTCAGAGCACTCAATTATTTCCATCTTTTCAGACAGTATGGCGGGGTACCCCTTGTGAAAACTGTGTTAGATGTAAATTCTCCGGAGTTATTTGATGAAAGGGCAACCCGTGAAGCAACCATCGACTTCATTTTACAGGATCTGGACGAGGCTATTGCCAATTTGCCTCTGAAAGGTGCTGCAGAAAGCGGACGGGCAACAAAGGGTGCTGCCCTGGCACTGAAAGCTCGTGCTTCATTGTTCGAAGGTACCTGGCGTAAATTCCACAACAGCGGTGATGCCAATGCCATGCTCGATAAAGCTATTGCTGCCTCAGGAGAAGTAATTGCAAGTGGTAAATATTCACTTCACCCCGATTACAGAAGGTTATTCATAATGGCTGGTGATAACTCTGCTGAAGCTATTTTTGATATTCGCCGTAAAGTGGGTGTTTGGGAACACGACTTTTCATCCTGGGTTGGATCCGGTCGCTATAATCCAACCCGTAAACTCGCCGAAATGTATTTGAGTATTGATGGCTTACCAATTTCAAAATCACCACTTTATCAAGGTGAAGGGACTTATACTTCCGAATACCAGAATAGAGATGGTCGCATGACTCAAACAATGATAACTCCTGGTATTAAAATTTTCCGGCCAATGGAACCTTCAGGCAATAACGAACAATGGCCTGCAAAAGGAAATAACCGTAATGTTATGTCGGGATATATGATTTACAAATTTCTGGAAGAAAACCCTGCCGGACTCTCCTGGAGTACTGCTGATTTCGATTGGCATTACCTTCGGTATGGCGAGGTGTTGCTGATATATGCCGAAGCTATTTTCGAACGAAACGGTAACATATCCGATACGGACCTTAATAAATCGATAAATGAGTTAAGAAAGCGTGCAGGTTTTGCCCCTGAGGCTTATCTGACAAATGATTTCGTAACAGCGAGTGGTCTTGATATGCGCACCGAAATTCGCCGCGAAAGAACAGTTGAGCTTGCTTTTGAAGGTTTCCGCCGCGACGATCTGAATCGATGGAAAACTGCCGAAATTGAACTTCCCAAAGCTGTAAGGAGTGTAAAAGTTATTGGAACCCAATGGGAAACATATCCACTCTTTGAGTTCGTAGTGAAAAATAATTTATATGATGCTGAAGGATATATTGTTCTTGAAAAAGCAGAAAACAGAACATTTGATCCGGCTAAACATTATCTCATGCCATTACCGACAAAACAGGTGGCATTGAATCCGAAGCTGGCTCAGAACCCTAAATGGTAGATTGGTGCAGGTGAGTAGTTAGTAGTCGAAAGGTGGGTTACTTTATGTACCCACCTTTCTTTTATTGTCGATAAATAGTAAAGAGAAGTAAATCTGAGACTGGTTAATATAGGTATACGAAATATGAAAAATCCTGCGTCTATTTTAATATTTTTTTTCCTGATAAGCATTCATCCTGTTTGCAAGGCCGAATTAATAAAAAGTTTTTACCAGAATGAAGATTCCCTGAAGAATCATCGGCTGGTAAAGGATAGTCTCGAACAGATTTTCACTAATCCTCCAGCTATTTTGCAACCATATGTTTGGTGGCATTGGATGGGACCCAATTTTTCGGAAGAGGGTATTACCAAAGATTTAGAAGCGATGAAGGATGCCGGTATTGGTGGTGCTACCATTTTCAACCTTACATCTGCTGTGCAGGAATCGCATGCCCCAACCTTAAATAACCCGTGGCCTGATAAAACTTACAGAGGCACCGAGTATTGGAAAGCAATTCGTTTTGCTGCTGCTGAAGCACAAAGATTGGGATTGGAAATCGGACTTCATAATACTGTTGGGTACTCAACAACCGGCGGTCCATGGATCGATGAAAAACGAAGTATGCAAAACTTGTATGGAGCGATACTGTTATTAACGGGAAAGAAAGGGGTTTTATGAAGCTTGAAGACTCCTGTATTGGTGGCCGATGAAGGGTGGGGGAAAACAGGCCGGAAAATATCTCTTTACCAGGATATTGCCGTATTGGCTGTTCCTGCCGATAAATCACTTATTGATACATCTGAGATTTTAAATGTTACAAGGTATTATATCCCAAAAAAGGATTAAAATGGAATCCGCGTCCCGGGAACTGGAAAATATACCGGATTGGTCATACTTCTACCGGCAGACCTCCCCATCCGGTTCCCGATGATGTAATAGGTCAAACACTCGAAGCTGACAAAATGAGCGCCGAACAAAGCACCTTCCACTGGAATACGGTTATGGCTCCTGTTCAGCAGCATTTGAGCGAATATTTGGGTAAATCGTTCAAACATATGCTTATTGATAGCTACGAAGCAGGTTACCAAAGCTGGACACCTAACTTCCGATCTGAATTTCAAAAATTAAAAGGTTATGATCCGCTACCCTGGATTGTTTCTATGGGACAACCTGTTACCGGTGACGAAAATATCAAAAAACCACTAAGGGTAATTGTAAGTGACGAATTAACAAAAAGATTCGAATGGGATTATTACGATGTTATTAACCATCTGTTTTTCGAAAATGGTTTTAACATCGGAAAGGAAATCCTTGCTAAAAATAAGCTTTCGCTCCAGTTCGAACCATATGGCGGACCTTTCAATACATCTCAGGGTGTAGCTTTGGCAGATCTGCCCATGGGTGAATTCTGGACATACAGCAGTGGTGAAATTAGCAGTATTATTCCTGCAACTGCCCGAAGTGCCGGTAAAAAAGTTGTAGGAGCCGAAGCATTTACAGGTTGGCCCACAAACAGCATGTATACAGAAGATCCTGCTTACCTTAAGAAAAGTGCTGATGGCAGTTTTGCATCAGGTGTAAACCGCCTCATTTTGCATCATTGGGTACATCAACCTTTCGACGATAAATACCAGCCCGGTATGAGCATGGGGTGGTGGGGGAACACATTTCGGAAGAAATCAAACATGGTTTGAACCGGGAAAATCGTTTTTTAAATATTTGGGTCGCTGCCAGGCATTGCTTCAGCAGGGAGAGCAGGTAGCCGATTATCTTTGTTCGAAAATGGTAGGGTTCTCGGATGTAATCTCAAAAAATGAATTTTTATCGCTGAAAATTTCAGTTGAAGATAACCGAATCATACTTCCTTCAGGAAGAAATTATCCATTTATGGTTTTCAGCGACAGCCTTATGTTGCCTGAAGTTGCCATTAAAATCAAAGAACTGGTTGCATCCGGGGCCATCATTGTAGCTCCCAAACCGTTGAGATCACATAGCCTGAAAAATTATCCGGAATGTGATATTATAATCAGGCAGATTGGTGAAGAAGTTTGGGGACAGAAAAACCATAACATTTACGGAAAAGGAAAAGTATTCACCAGCCTTAAAGATGCTGTAATTGCATCGGGTATTACACCCGATTATATTGTAAAAAAAGCGATTTCTCCCGATAAAATAAAAGTAGTTCATCGAAGTTCGACAAAGGCTGATATTTATTTTGTGGCCAATACCTATGAAAAACCGCAACACGTAAGGTTATCATTCCGCATTTCGGGTAAACAACCTGAAATATGGCAGGCTGAGGACGGATCTATTCATGAAGCCAATGTTTGGAATAATATTGCTGACCGCACTGAGGTAGATCTCAACCTTAAAGGGTCACAATCTGTTTTTGTTGTATTCCGTAATCCGGTTAAAAAAATATGACCATCCGGTATCAGTTGAAATAAACGATACATTAACCGAATGGAGTATTTTATCAGCAAATAAAGAAAAAACAATCATTGTTTCTTCAAAACCTGCAATGGCAAAGGTTGGTTATTCATCCGGCGAAGTTAAAAATGTTCAGATTCCTTCAGGTTTTGTTAAAGAAATTTCCGGCAAATGGCATGTATCTTTTCGTCCAAAAGCAGATTCTTGTTTTGATATGGAATTCCCCGAATTAATTGATTTTAGCAGGCATCCGGATAAAGCAGTGAATTATTTTGCAGGAACAGCTACTTATTCGTTGCAGTTTAATGTAGATAATGTTTCCTTAACAGATTACAAACAGGTTGTTCTGGATCTTGGTGAACTAAATGATATTGCAGAAGTAAAATTAAATGGCAGGAATATCGGTGTAATCTGGTATCCTCCATATAAAACTGATGTTACAAATTTCATAAAACCAGGAGTTAATAACCTCGAAATAGCTGTTACCAATAACTGGGCAAACCGAATGATTGGCGATGAGCAGGAACCTGCCGACTTTGAATGGGGACTGGACAGAGGTAAGGAGTTTGGAAGAGCCATGCTGGCATATCCCTCCTGGTTTATTAATAATCAACCCAGACCTTCGAAAAGAAAAACTTTTTCGGTATGGTATTATTATCGCAATAATAGTGAACTTTTGCCTGCTGGTCTGGCCGGCCCTGTTCGTCTCTTATTTCTAAAAGGCCTGGAACTTTAGAATTTTTAGCATGAGAATTTATATATATTTAACTACCCTGTTGGTATTAGCTTTGGTTAAAGTTAGCAGGATAAATGCGCAGGAAGAATTCTCCGGGAATATGCTTATCATAACTCCTGATGTTCCCTTTGACACTGTTATTAAAAGATCGGCCCATGTAAAACCTTCTCCACGCCAGATAACATGGCAGGAATATGAAATGACGGCTTTTATCCATTTTGGACTTAACACCTTTTATGGTAAGGAATGGGGCGAAAAGGATTACCTGGCATCTGTATTTAATCCTTCGATGTTAGATGCACGGCAAAGGCCAAAACGGCCAAAGAAGCCGGTGCTAAACTGTTAATTGTGGTGGCAAACATCACGATGGATTTTGTCTCTGGCCTTCAGCTTTTACCGATTTCTCGGTGAAAAATAGTCCATGGAAAAACGGAAATGGCGATGTGGTTGCCGAAGTGGCAGCTGCCTGTCGGGAATATGGCATTAAGCTTGGCATATATCTGTCTCCCTGGGATATCAACTCCCCGGTTTATGGTACAGATGAGTACAATGAATATTTTAAAAATCAGTTACGCGAGTTGCTAACCAATTATGGGGATATTTATGAGGTTTGGTTTGATGGCGCCTGTGGTGAAGGGCCTAATGGGAAACGTCAGATTTATGATTGGAATGGCTATTATAAACTTATTCGCGAACTGGCTCCCCAGGCTGTTATTGCAGTTATGGGCCCTGATGTACGCTGGGTTGGCACTGAGTCTGGTTATGGGCGCGAAACAGAATGGAGCGTTGTTCCCATTTCAGCTAGTCTGACCGATGCTATTGCTTCAGCTTCTCAAAAGCAGTCAACTGATGGTGTATTTGTGCCACCCGATGATATGTATCAGCCTGATTTAGGAAGTCGCGATAAAATTAAAAATGCCAAAGGATTGATATGGTTCCCGTCGGAAGTAGACGTATCGGTTAGACCTGGCTGGTTTTATCACGAAAATGAAGACTCGCTTGTTAAAACACCCGAAAAACTTGTGGATATTTACAACAGTTCAGTGGGCAGAAATTCTTCATTGCTGTTGAACTTTTCCCCTGATAAAAGAGGACTGATCCATAATAACGACATTCGAAATGTGAGAGAGATGAGGCGAATTTTGGATAAAACGTTTGAAAAAAATATTGCAACAGAAGCAAAAATAAAAGTTTTATCAGAATCCGGAAATTTTGAGGTAAAATCAATAGTCGATGCTGATAACAGCACTTTTTGGACTCCTGGTCCAGGCATAACCACTGCCGAAGTACAGTTTAAATTCAAAAAAGAAGTGGAATTTAACCGTATTTTATTACAGGAAAATTACCGAAACGGTCAAAGGGTAGAAGCTTTTGAACTGGAAGCTTTTATAAATGGGCAGTGGAAAAAATAGCCACAGGAACAACCATTGGATATAAACGAATATTGGTTTTGAACGATATAAAAGCCAAAAAAGTGAAATTGAAAATTTTGTCGTCTCGTGATTATCCTGAAATTTCAACGGTGGGACTATTTAAAGCACCATAAAATGTCCATGATTAGAATGGTTACCTATCCATAAACACTTCATATTTCCTGTATTCAAAAAAATCTAAATATGAACTATTATTGATCTGCAAAACATTTAGTAAAAATGATAAAAGCCTTTTTATGTACTCCAGGTAGAAACTCATTGGTTAAACAATCCTAAAAGTATATTTTTCATGAAATTTCCTGATCCGAAATGATCGCCATTCATAATGAATAATTTATCAAGGACCAGCCTGATGGCAGGCAGGTTCTATACGACTTCTAAAATAAATTTTGTACATATGAAGCTCATAATTAAAAATTTTTCTCTGATTTTCCTGGTTATAACTTTCATGTTATCGTCGTGTAACGACAACAATTCTTTGCTGGATTATGTAGATCCAAATCTTGGATCGGTGCACAGCCGGTGGTTTTTTTATACTCCGGGAGCTGTTCCCTTTGGTATGGTAAAGCTGGCACCGTCAACCAATGGATATGGTAGTTTTGGAAGCTGGGGGCCATGTGGTTACGACGATCAACATACTTCAATCGAAGGTTTTGCGCATTTCCATGAATTTCAAATAGGAGGCTATCTGGTAATGCCCACAACCGGAAAATTAAAAACCTTACCTGGCTCTCTGGCCCATCCTGATAGTGGGTTCAGATCGAGATTCGACAAAAAGAGTGAAATAGCAACACCAGGGTATTATTCAGTAATGCTTAAAGATTATGATATCAAAGCCGAGCTTACAGCATCTGAAAGAGTAGGTTATCAGAGATATACATTTCCCGAATCAGCTGATGCACATATTTTATTCGACGTCGGCCATAAAATGGGAGAAAGCGGAGAAGTTATAAGAGCTGAAATTAAATACGAGGCAGACGGTCACCTCGAAGGTTTTATCGAAACATACCCCGAATATGCGAAATTCTGCGACCCCGGTAAGCATGTGAAAATGTATTTTTATACCTGGATCAATAAAAAACCCGAAAATACTGGGGCTTATATCAACGATTCAATCATTGCCGGAGTTACCGAATCAAAAGGGACTAATAACGGACTTTACCTGACCTTTAATACGCAGCCCAACGAAGTTGTGGAATTGATTACCGGTGTATCTTATACAAGCATTCAAAATGCCAGATTAAATTTTGAAACTGAAACAAAAATAAGTCTTTCGACATTGTTCGCTCCGATACCAGAAAAAAATGGCAGGATATGCTGGGTCGTATTCGTGTTACTGGAGGAACGGAAAATGATAAGGTGAAGTTTTATACAGGCCTTTATCATGCATTATTGGGCAGAGGAATTTCGAGCGATGTAAATGGCGAATATCCTTTAAATAACGGAGGTATTGGACAAATTCCTGTTGGTAAGGATGGTAAACCAACACACAATCACCATAATACCGATGCAGTTTGGGGTGCATTCTGGAACCTTGGTCCTCTTTGGGCGCTGGCCTATCCTGATGTGTATAGCAACATGGTAAAATCGGCTATTGATTTTTATTCCGAAACATCGTGGTTGCACGATGGAGAGGCTGCCGGCGTTTATACCAACGGAGTGCAAACTAACTTTACAGGCCTTATGATTGCTGCTGCTTATAATTGCGGAATACGGGATTTTGACATTCAACGGGGGTATGCTGCTGCTTTGAAAAATGAGTTGAGCGACTCTATAAGGCACCCGGGTATTGGACGATACGATAACGAATATTTTATCCGTATGGGTTATGTGCCCTTAAAAGATTATTTCTATCCGAATGGCTGGCTGTTGAACTTTGGAGCTTCGCATACACTTGAATATAGCTTCGGTGCTTTTGCAGTTTCGCAAATGGCAAAAAGCATTGGATATGAAGATGATTACCAAAAGCTTAAAAAATATTCGGATTCGTGGCAACTTTTATTCGATAGGGATTCAAAGTTTGTGCGACCCAAAGAGATGGATGGAACGTTTTTGAAGGATTTTGACCCTATGAGAGCCTGGCATGGATTTCAGGAAGGAAATGCTTTTCAGTATACCTGGTATGTACCCCACGATGTTAAAAGCCTGATCCACGAAATGGGAAAAGAAGAGTTTAACCGACGCCTTGCTCTTACTTTTGAGGAATCGGCAAAAACAGGTTTTGGAGGAGGTAAGGATAGTATTGGAAGCTTTTCGGGTATTGAAAAACTATACAACCATGGAAATCAACCATGTTTGCATAATCCCTGGCTTTTTAATTATTCGGGTAAGCCCTGGCTAACCCAGAAATGGGTAAATGCCATTTGCAATGAGTTTTACGGAACCGACGGTTTACATGGTTATGGATATGGGCAGGACGAGGATCAGGGGCAACTCGGGGCATGGTTCGTGCTGGCCGCTATGGGCTTGTTCGATGTTCAGGGACATGCTGCTGCAAATCCTTCTTTTCAGTTAAGTAGTCCTTTGTTCGATAAAATTGAAATTGAGCTTCATCCTAAATACTATAATGGGAAAAAGATTGAAATTATTACCAGGAAAAAATCTCCTGAAAATATTTATATCCAATCGGCTTTACTAAATGGGGAAACCTTGGATAATTGCTGGTTTTACAGAAATGAATTAATAAAAGGTGGCAAACTCGAAATTGATTTGGGCCCGCAACCAAATCAAAACTGGGGAATAAAAAAAATGCCTCCTTCAATGAGCGATAATTAAAAAAAATAATGTTATGAAAATATTTTGTTTACAGGCTATTTTAATGCTTTTATCACTATCGGGATTTGGACAAATAACTTCCAAAAGTCAATTTCGCGACCTTATGAATCAAAACGAGAGCTTTGCTTTTGTAAAGAAACATGCCCTGGAAGTTGTTGCAAAAGGATTGAATGCTGGCGATGGGTATGGAGAGGTGTGGATACGCGACTTTAATACCTTTATAGAATTGGCGCTTGATACTGTTCCGGCTCCAAAAATCAAAGAAAACCTGCTCGTATTTTTTAAATTACAGGGTTTGGATGGGAATATTCAGGATGGATTTATTCCAAAAAAATATGTTCAATCAGGAGGATACGATTATTTTTACTCCGATCTGGACACCTTACATGCCGGTCATAAAAATACAGTTGAAACCGACCAGGAAACATCATTAGTACAAGCTGTTTATAAGTATATCAAATAAAACAAAAGATGCATCCATCCTTCATGAAAAATAGGAGGGGAAACGGTTGTTTCCCGGATGGCCAAAGCTATGAATTATTTACTCGACCATAGATACAGCTATCGGTATGGACTTATTTGGGGTGCTACTACCGTTGACTGGGGCGATGTTCAGCCGGAACATGACTGGGGCGTATACCTTACCAGCGATACTCATTATGCCATTGATATTTACGATAATGCTATGTTTATCATTGCTCTCGATAATCTCATGGAAATGGCACCTTCTTATAAAGGTCAGTTTAAGCCTGTACGTGACCAGATAGCTAAAAATGCCCGCAAATATCTTTGGGATAATAAAAACCAGAAATTCATTCCTCATATTTATCTCAATGGTTCACCATTCCCATCCAATTGGGACGAAAACCAGGTTTATTATCACGGTGGAACAGCAGTTGCTATTGAGGCTGGACTTTTATCCCGCAGCGAAATAGAGCTGTCTCTGCAGAAAATGATTGCTAATGTTAAAGCCAGTGGCGCTGCCACTATAGGTCTATCGATTTATCCTCCATATCCTTTGGGCTTTTTCAAAGGGAAAAGTATGTATCCTTATGGTTACCAGAATGGTGGTGATTGGACCTGGTTTGGCGGACGAATGATTCAACAGCTTATTCGATATAACTTTTTGAATGAAGCCTATACACAGATGCTTCCAATGGTAGAAAGAGTAAAGGCCAATAATGGGTTTTTCGAATGGTACACTGAAAAAAACGAACCGAAAGGTTCGGGTACTTTCAGAGGAGAAGCGGGTGTGCTTTATAAAGCAATGATGATGCTAGAATAGTGATCATATCTTTAACTGGTAGGGATTTTTATCCGGTACATCGGTAGTTATTGAGGGATTGTCGATGTATTTACTTGTTTGGTATAAAATATACCTGTTCAGTTATTTGTGGCTTTAAAATTGTAGATAGAGCCATTAGTTTAGGTTTATAGATTTAAGATAATCTTATTCATATATCAAGGGCTCTCTGTGAAGAAAGCCCTTGTATGCTTTATATCAAATATAATTTTTAGATTTGTATCTTATCAACATAATACCAACGCCTTTCCGATTACTTAAAAAGATATGTAATTAACTTATTTCTCCCGGATATGAAAGCTTTGTTTTCTCTGCTCTTGATGGCATTTTTTATTTCTTGTAGCGAAAAAATAAGCCGGAGATAGTTCCCACTTCGCTTTTTACCCTGATTGCCGGAGATGCTGTGCACGATTCTCTGAATTATACGGAATTTAATCCTGTTTTAAAAATTAAGGGTTTCAGGGTTGGGAATGATTCGAATTTTTTGTACAAGGACTCAGCAAAAATTGACCTGGATGCCGATGGAAAAAACGATCTTCAGTTTATGTATATTTTTCACTTTTATCAACCATCCTGCAATTGTGTTGGCCTGGATTGCTGCATGTCCTCGGGCTTTGTTCATTGCTATGTAAAATGTATTGGCAATGTTGAAATTGCCTCAGTCAATTATATGGGTGTACAACCGGAAAGACTGGCATTTGGCGATACAATTGGTCCAAAATTACATTGGGTAAGTTATAACGATTATACATCTTTGCCCCGATGGACCAT
>JAAUTT010000377.1 GCA_012031335.1 Bacteroidales bacterium
TAAAAGAAGAATGGCTTAGAAGAAGAAATGGTAATGAAGATAACGAAAAGAAATACTCACAGCAAGACATTGTAGCCATTAAGAGTGAAATAGAAAATCTTAAGGAGTTTGAAAGTCTTGCAAAGTCAATAGTTAAAAACTCGAAGGGAGAAAAACTTATTACAGCTCTTGAAACGGCATTTACAAAGGCCACTGAAATGGGTGCAGCAAAAAAGCTATTATTTTCACGGAAAGTACCCGTACTCAGCAATATCTTAAATCTATACTTGAAAATAAGGGATACACGGGTAAAATAGTTCTTTTCAACGGTTCTAACAACGATCCGGAATCAAAGCAAATTTACAAGAATTGGAAAGAAAGATACAAAGATACCGACCGCGTTACAGGTTCTAAAACCGCCGATATGCGAGCAGCATTGGTTGATTATTTCCGCGAAGAAGCAGTGATTATGATTGCTACTGAAGCTGCTGCTGAGGGAATAAATCTTCAGTTTTGCTCACTTGTTGTAAATTATGATATGCCGTGGAATCCGCAACGTATTGAGCAACGTATTGGCCGTTGTCACCGTTATGGACAAAAATACGATGTGGTTGTGGTAAATTTTCTTAATAAAGCTAATGCCGCAGATGTTAGAGTGTATGAATTATTAAGGGATAAGTTTAATCTTTTCAGTGGCGTTTTTGGGGCAAGTGATGAAGTACTGGGGAGCATTGAAAACGGGGTTGACTTTGAAAAACGAATTGCAAAAATTTATCAGGAATGTCGCACCCCGGAAGCTATTCAGGCTTCATTTGATGAACTACAGCATGAACTCGAAACTCAGATAACCAGTGAGATGAACCAGACCCGTCAAAAATTACTCGAAAACTTTGATGAAGAGGTTCATGATAAACTTCGCATCAGTTTTGATAAAAGCAGGGAATATAGGACAAAATACGAACAATGGCTGTGGCAACTTACACAATATTTTTAAATGAATACGCTGATTTTTCTGAAAGTGAATATACATTTACTCTTCGAGAAAATCCATTTCCTGCCGAAAAAATTCATTCTGGACCATACAGGATTGGTAAAAATATTGAAGATGCTAATATTTATCGTATTCATCACCCATTAGCTTCAAAAATCATTTCACACTGTCAGAATCAAAAGTTAGAAGAAAAGGAACTGATATTTAATTATAGTGGCTGTAATAGGAAGATTTCAGTTCTTAATCCTTTATTAAATAAGTCGGGTTGGTTGCTGGTTACAAGTTTGTCAATTACATCTTCGATACTGAAGATTTTGTGGTACTCACAGGCATTACTGAAAAGGGAGAGTTACTGGATAAGGAACAATGCCAAAGACTTTTTTCAGTTCCGGCAACTGAAACTGACCTGGTAAATAATTCAGAGTTACAGGAAATAAAAAAAAGATTTAAAAAAATATTATGAAAAAGCCAAATCTGAGATTTTGGATGATATTGGAACTCGCAATGGCAATTACTTCGAGGTTGAACTTGAAAACTTGATAAATGGGGTGAAGATAAACGAAGCTTACTTAAACTAACTTTAAAGGAGCTTGATGATCAAATTAAAGAACTAAAAAAACAAGTGAGGCTTGCACCCAATTTGCCTGAAAAACTAAAATTAGAGAAAGATAAGCGCAAACTTGAGACAGAAAGGGATGAAGCATGGAAAGAATATGATAATGCAGCTAAGGAAATTGAGAAAAATAAGGATAAATTGATTGATGAAATTGAAAAGAAACTTAAACAGCATTTATCTGAAAACACATTGTTTTTAATACATTGGAAAATAAAATAACTTGTATGGCCGAAATAGAAAAACTAAACCTTCAATCAATGGATATTAAACAGGATCAAATTGAAAAACTCAAGCAGACTTTTCCTGAAGTTTTTACTGAAGGTAATAAAATTGACTGGGACAAATTAAGATTGACCCTGGGCGAAAATATTGAAATAGGCAAAGAACGTTATAGTATGAACTGGCCGGGTAAAAGCAGATTGCTTTAAAACCATACAAACAGCCAAGCATTGCAAACATTAGTTCCTGTAAGAGCAGAAAGCATTAACTTCGACTCTACAGAAAACCTGTTCATCGAAGGTGATAATCTTGAAGTTTTGAAGCTTTTGCAAAAAAGCTACCTGGGCAAAATTAAAATGATTTACATTGACCCACCTTACAATACTGGCAATGATTTTATATATCCCGATAATTACACAGAAAACCTGCAAACATACCTTGAATATACTGGTCAGGTTGATGTAGAAGGTAGAAAATTTGGTACGAATACTGATACAGATGGAAGATTCCATAGTAAGTGGATGAATATGATGTATCCACGATTATTCCTGGCAAAAAATCTATTGAGTGAAGATGGAGTAATTTTTATTTCCATTGACGATAATGAAATACAGAATCTACGAGCAGTATGTAATGAGATTTATGGTGAAGAAAATTTTATTGCACAATTCATTTGGAAGAGAAGACAGAATGTAGATAGTCGTGCAAAGAATGGAGCATCGGTTGACCATGAATACATTGTTGTATACAAGAAAACTGAAAATGCATCTTTAAGAGGCGCAGAGAAGGACTTAGATAAATATTCAAATCCAGATAATGACCCAAAAGGCTCATGGATGAGTGCTGATATGACTGGTTTAGCAACTAAAGAACAGCGACCTAATCTACATTATGATCTTGAAAATCCCAAGACTGGTATTATTTATAAGTGTCCTCAAACAGGGTGGAGATATGAACCTAAAAGAATGAAGGAGCTAATTGCTATGGGAGAAGTTATTTTCCCAAAAAACCCTGAAGGTAGACCAAGACGTAAAAAATTCTTAAAAGATTTAACAAGTGATTTTACAGGCTTTTCTTCCGTATTGCAAACAGCATTTAATACTCAGGGAACAAGAGAAGTTCGTGAAATATTTGATGATAAAGAATTCTTTGATTTTCCAAAGCCTAAAGATTTAATTAAACAATTGGTGAGTCAGGGAACTGATAATGAAAGTTCCGACATTGTAGTTGATTTTTTCGCTGGTTCTTGCACCACAGCTCAAGCAATTATGGAACTTAATAGAATAGATGGTGGTAATAGAAAATTTATTTGCATTCAACTACCACAACCACTTGAAATGGGCAGTGAAGCTTTTAAATCAGGATATAAAAACATTGCTGATATTGGCAAAGAACGTATTAGACGCATTATTAAGAAGATTGATGAAGAAATTGAATCTAAGAAACAAAAACCACAGCAATTGAAATTAGGTGGAGAGCCAAAGTCGGATGATATAGTTGATTTAGGCTTCAAAGTTTTTAAACTTCTACCTTCAAATTTTAAAATATGGCAAGAAAACATTGAAAAAACACCCGAAGCTATACAAACAGCTTTGGAACTTCACATTGAGCATATTTCGCCACAAGCGAAGAGGGAAGCCATCTTATATGAGCTTTTGCTAAAATCGGGGTTCGAACTTACAACACACATGAAGCAAATTACAATAGAGAATAAAAACGTATATAGCATTGCCGAAGGGCAGTTGTTGATATGCCTTGAAAATGACCTCACATACGAGCTTATCAAAGCTATGGCAGAACTTCAGCCATCAAGGGTAATATGCCTGGATGAAGGTTTCCACAACAATGACCAATTAAAAACCAATGCTGTTCAAATAATGAAAAGCAAAGGGGTAACTAATTTTAGAACAGTGTAAGATGACTAAAAATGAGAATAATGTGATTGAATTTAAAAGCCTCAAGAAAATTACATCGGGTGATGCCGGTTTTCGCGATCTGGCTGTTACCTGTGTTTGTTTGGCCAACACCCAGGGAGGTAAAATTGTAATCGGGATTGATGATAAGACCAAAGTACCTCCACAGGAACAAGTTGTAACAGATGAAATTATTAATAACTCGATCAACAGGTTACGCTCATTATGCTTCAATGTTGGAATTGTTGCGGGTGATATTGAAACCCATGAAAATGGGGGTCAGTTTTTTAGTATAATCATTCAACCAAGTTTAAAATCCATAGCAACCACATCCGATGGGAAAATATACCTTCGAATTGGGGATCAGTGCCAGGCAGCGCGGAGACGAAGAATTTAATAAGGTTGCCTCAGAAAAAGATGCTTTTCAATGGGAACTTCAATTACGCAATATACCAATCAATCAAATCTCATCGGAGAATATCGTATGGTTTGCAAAAGAAATCCGTTCTTCTGACAGGGTAAAACCGCATGTTAAAGAAATGTCAGATATTGAAATTCTCGAACATTACAATTTGATTTCAGCCAACCTTGCTACAAATTTGGGGGTTCTTTGGTTGGGGACAATTGCACAACGCAGCAGGCTTACTTACCCTATAAATGTGCAATATATCGTTTACGATGAAAACGAAAATAAGGTCAGGAAGGAAGACTGGCAGGACTTTGCATTAAACCCAAAACAATTAATAATAGATGTTGAGAAAGAAGCAGTTGAATTAACTTATTATGATGAATTCCCGCAAGGCTTATTTAGGAATAAAATCCGTCACTACGATGAAAGGGTAATAAGAGAGTTATTGATTAATGCCTTAGCACATAAAAGCTACACTATTTCGGGTGATATTTTTATCAGGGTTTATACGAACAGACTTGAAATAACCAATCCTGGCGGGCTTCCTTTAGGGGTTTCCAAAGAAAATATTTTACACACAACAAACCGTCGTAATCCTCATTTAATCCGGATATTACACGATTTAAGATTGATGGAGGGTGAAGGAACAGGGTATAATTAATTTTACGAAATTAATAGCCGTGATTCGAAAGCTTTTCCTGAATTATTATCAGATTATGACTCTACTACAGTCGTGCAGAATTCAAAAATTTTGGACGCAGATGTCATTCAACTTATAGATTTTATTGCACGTAATTATCAACTTTCACAAAAAGAATATATCGTGCTGGGAATTGTCGGAAGGCACAAAAAAATACTGTCAACCTCATTGACCAGGGAACTTCAACTTACAGACGAAGAAAGATTACGTTCGTATGTAGGTAAACTACTGGAACAATCAATACTCATAAGCAGGGGGATAAAGAAGGGCACTGAATATCTCATTAATCCTAAATTAATTGAAAGTGCAAAAATTAACGTAAAACCAACCTTAAAAATTATTGAGCCACATGTTTTAGCAGCCTTGGTAATGGAAGATTTAAAATTACACCCAAATAGTAAAAGTTCGGAAATACAAAAACGAATATCTGATTTGCCTATTGAAGATATCAGGAAATGTTTAAGAAAGCTCGAAAAACAACGAAAGATTGAACCTGTTGGCTCTAAAAAGGCAAAAGCTTATGTTCTGGCAAAAAAAAATTAAATTAAGATTATATTTTTAATTAGTTTTTTATTAATGTTATAAGCTCTACTGAAGGGTGTTTTGTATTTATTTTTTAAATTACATTTTGAATTT
>JAAUTT010000378.1 GCA_012031335.1 Bacteroidales bacterium
ATACTTGCAGCGAGATCGGCAGCTTTGAGGTTGCCATCGCCAAAATACCCGGCCATGGAGAGACCCGCTGTTCATCACCGAAATTGCTTCGGCAGTACTTAAGGTGCCTGAAGGAACTTTCAGTTTCGACTTGCCGTCGAGTGTGGCACCATTCCGCAATTCACGAAAGATTGTCACCACACGGCGTATTTCTTCCAGTGCAGGTTTTTCAGCAGGTAGCTCCATCACTTTCTCGTAGCTTTCCACCCGGCGCTTTACAATGTCAATTTCTTCGTCGATGGAATCGGGTAAAGGCAGAATAACCGTGTTAAACCTTCGCTTTAAGGCACTTGACAGCTCGTTCACACCTTTGTCGCGGTTATTGGCGGTGCCGATTACATTAAAGCCTTTCACAGCCTGAATCTCCATATTCAGTTCGGGAACAGGCAACGATTTTTCGGAAAGAACGGTGATCAAAGTATCCTGAACATCGGAGCTGATGCGGGTAAGCTCTTCGATGCGGACTATTTTACCGTCGTTCATGGCACGCATCACCGGGGTACGCACTATCGCAGCTTCACTTGGTCCTTCGGCAAGCAGGCGGGCGTAGTTCCACCCATAGCGAATCGATTCCTCTCCGGTCCCGGCAGTACCCTGAACAATCAGCGTTGAATCGCCCGAAATGGCAGCTGCCAGATGTTCCGACACCCACGATTTGGCCGTTCCGGGCAAACCGTAGAGCAAAAGTGCCCGGTCGGTAGTAAGCGTTGAAACGGCAATCTCGATCAGACGCCGGTTACCGATATATTTGGGCGATACTTCAAAACCATTTTTAAGCTTGCCTCCCATGAGGTATGTGACTACCGACTGGGGTGACATTTTCCAGTTGGCCGGGACTTTGCTGGTTTCGTTTTTTTTGAGCTCTTCCAGTTCGTTTTCGAAAAGCTGCTCGGCATGATGACGAAGAATGTTGCTCATAATTAAAATATTGCTTTTATTTTTTCTTTTAATTGCAGGTATTCTCTGATCTGTTGCGATGTTTTCTGCCAGTAATTTCTTTTCCACTCTTCCGAAGGAAAAAACCTGTCGAGGTCGTTCACAATGGTGGCAGGAAGATAAACAGCAATTCCCTCGAATAAATTCGCATAGGCATATGGGTCCTGCGCCATTACTGAAATCAATTGTCTGCTTAAATTATTGTTCCACTCAACAGGATGCTCTTCATTACGCAAGGCATTCACAATTTCGGCAATGTTGGGTGAGACTTTCAGCAAATGTTCGGCATATTTGATTTTGTCGCCAGCTTCAAGCAAAGGCAGCAACTGTATTGATTCTACATTAAAATTGTCGGCAACCAGCTTAGCCCACAATTTGGATTTGAACTTTAGAATTGAATTCACAAGCGAGCCCTGAAATTTTTTAAGTTCATCGCGCGATGCAAACATTTTCACAATCTCACCGGGGGAAGTATTAAAATGTTCCGTCCAGAATTCGGGGGGCACTTCGCTTATTAGTTGCATCAGAATAAAGTTATCGTCGCTGATGCGCTTATCGCTGCTCAGGTTCTGAATGCCGGTAGTGAAGATTTCTTCATCGGGGAGCTTCAGGCGGATATCGATGGAGGTTTTGTTGATCAAACCCAACATTTTACCCAACGTTATCACAATTGAATTTTGCAGAATACTGCGATATTTTTGGATGATGGCAGAATCAGGAATCAATTTGAGCAACTGCCAGGCAAGTTCCTTCACTTTTTGGCTTTTATCGTTCAGCGTTCTGTTGAGAAAAACTTCATCATCATGCGAAAGGGCGATGATGAGTGTAGCCAGCAATTCCTGCCGTGCCGCAGCATTTTCTTCTTTCCACACCGTTTCAATTTTGATTCTCGCTTCCGAAGGATTTTGCATCCTTAATTGCTTCAGCAAATTAACCCGTTGAGGAAGTGTGGTGGTATCCCAATCGCCATCTTCATCGGTAAAAGTTACAAATTTCCAGTCGTCCGAAAACTGCGACAGCCACAAACCTCTTTTCCCAATTACTTCAGAAAACAAAGTGGACCATTGCTTTTTTGTGGAAACACCCCATTCGAAAAGCTCAGGCAACATTTCAGGCTGAACAATAAAACCCTTATCGCGGCAATGTTTACACCAAAACCAGGTGAGATGATGATATTTATTCGAAAGCAGCTCCTTCAGCACCATCATGGCTTCGGGTGAACAATAGGGTTTTTCTTCGTCGGGAGCTTCATTAGCCGGCAGTGTTATTTGCAGCGGTTTGGTGCCAGCCTTCAGATAATTCAACGCCAGGGAAGCTGAGCGCAGAAATGTTGTCTCGTTATCGTCTGCGGTTTGGCCTTCGAGAGCCGCCTTTAACGGTTCAGGTAACTCATCCGGACTGAGCTGTTTCTTCGCTGTTCCGAGCAAAGCTGTGGTTATAAGGATTTCTTTCAGGCTCATGATAATGCAATAAAGTTTTCGCCCACCCATGCTGCCATAGGGATAACAGTTTCGCCACTGGTGAGCACAAATATTTTGAAGGGCTTACCTCCGGTAACAGCAAGTAGTTTGATGGCTTTGGCTTCGGTAGTTTTGATTCTGATTGCATCACCATGGGGGTCGGTAAGAAAATATAACCCGGATGAATGGCAAAGCCTCACATTGTCCATCATCAAAGGGACCCAGTCGTAGAAAGGGTTTTGAATGATTATTTCAGAGAAGTATTCCAAAGTTCGGGAAAGCGATTCCAAACCTACAGGAGTGGCGAAAGATCCGATTTTTACCTGTTGCCTTATGAGCGCTCTCATAGATAACAATCCTTTATAAAACACCAATTCTCCTTCCATGGATGTTCCAGGCACAAGATTGAACTCAGGAACCTGGCGGTTTACATAGAACTGAAGCACCAGGGCAAACCGATTAGTTTCAAGGCCATACAGCCAGTTACGTTCAATGGTAAGCTGATCGTCTTCTTCGAGCGTTCGGGCAAGAACGAGCCAGGTATCCGCAACACCCGGTTGCGACATGAGTTCTTCCTTACTCTGAGTGAATCCCAACTGATTACGGACTTCCTGAGTCAGTTCATCGGGAAGAGAATCAATATGCTTATACCCTTCGGAGACCAGATAAATTTTTGCCAATTGAGAAAGAACCTCCGGTTTCCAGGTTTCCTGGAAATAGTTGATGTTGCCAAGAGATTTCAGCATGGAAGCCATGCCGGGAGCTTGAGCATCGACCATGCGACGAGCCGGGTTCTGCCAGTATTCGTATGCCCGCTCGGGGAGGTTAATTAAGCCGTTTCGGATAAGATCCCGGAGCCAGTTCTGGAGGTCGTCCATGCCATCAGCTACTTTTTTGGCTCTCGCGCCTGCACGCTTCGCCTGAGCCTCGGCATCCACAGGCTTACTTTCCTGTTCCGATTTTGTGAGGCCTTTTTCATTTCTTTTGTTGAGCCAGTCGGATACCCAGTCGGGCTCCTCCGTGAGGGTAAAAGCCTTTGGTTCGCGGGAATAAAGCAATAAAAGGCCTAAACCGTGCTTGCAGGGAAACTTACGGCTGGGACAGTTACATTTAAAAGCAAGGTTTTGCAAATCGACCTGCGTTTGGTAGGGCAGCTTACCACTTCCCTGGCAATGTCCCCACAAAGCTTTATCGCTGGAACACCGCAGCCCCCATTTGGAAACTGTAGCCAGTTCCTTTCCAGACTTTGCAGAAGAGGGATCGGGTGCGAGCGCAATGATCTGGTCGAAGCTTAACTGCATGATACCCGATAAATAAAAGTTGGCACTAAATTCATAGGTTTTGTAATGCTGATGGCAAGCTAATAAAAAAAATAAACTTGAAAATCATTACTGTTTTTTTATTAGTAAATTACCCTAAATTTTACGATTACTTTTGATTTAAAAGTCCATGTTAGAGAATTTCAATCCGACTGGGTACGTTACTCAGAGCTATTATGGTTATGGTTTTACCAGATTCCCAAATAGTGTTTTTAGAAAAAGGAAACGGAAATCCTAAATCTTAAATTTAACTATATAAAGAATATTCCGCACAAATAGGCGAATTAGAAAATCTTCGAATTCTTGATCTCTCATGGAATAATTTGAAAGTCTTACCTTCTTCATTTTTTGAGAGATAGAGGATATATAGCAACAGATCAGACAAGAAGTGGTAAATCAAATCAAAATTCAGGAGAGTTGGATATAATGATTCGAGGGGAGAATGGTATTCCTGTTTCTATAATAGAGGCTTTTCGACTTTCTTCTTGCGGAAATTACAATAAGGTAATAAGTCAACATATTTTTAAGTTATTAAATGATTATGATACCGCAGGGCATCAAACAAACTTTATTATTGTTTATTCAGAATCTAAGAATTTTATAACTAATTGGGAAAACTACTTTGATTATTTAGAAGATTTAAACAATAAGGAAGATTTTGAAAACTCTAGATACCCCTTAATTAGTTTTCTCGATACGAAAATAAGCAGGCATACAGATATAAAAATAGGGGTAGCCAGGCATTTAAGAGAAAAAGAAACAGTTACAGTTTATCATATTTTTATTAACATGTATATTAGTTAAATTAGTTCGTACTAAAGCCCTTTCCGATACTAAAGAAGTCATAATTATAAGCTATTGAACCCAATACTAAAACAACCATGTTGTATCCGCCCATCATCCAAAAAATCCTTGTTGTAGCTTTCATTTGCTTTTCGAATATTTTTATGGCACAGCAGGCTTGTCGCGCACAAACCATCCGTGAGCCGCACAGTATTTTGTTGTTGATTGATGTTTCGGGCAGCATGGCCGGCACTAAAATAGATTCGGTAAAAAGCGCTGCCAAACAGATTATTCACATGCTATTGCCATGTAATACCGAGTTTTCAATATTGGGGCTTTTCGGGTCAAAAAAGACAATCCGGTTCCTTTTCAAATGGACTTTTCGACCAACGTAATATGAGCTGCTAACCTTTATCGACAAGCTTAAGCCCGAAGGTGGCACACTCCTGGGCACAGCCCTTAAAAAAGCCTGCTATGCCTTTACGGAACAAAAGAATAAAAAGGCCCGCCGCTCAATTATTTTATTGGGCGATGGACGGAGCGACGACAACGTGCCGGCAATTCTGAAAGAACTGAAGGAAAAGAATGCACTGATACAATGCGAATGCATCGGTTTTGATATTGTAAACGATAAAGCCGCCGAAGAACAGTTAAAACAAATTGCCCTGGAAACAGGCGGCGAGTATTATGTTGCCACCGATGTTACCAACATCATTAAAGCTTTTTGGAAAACAAGTATCAAGTCCATTATTGAAGATATTCCCGTGGAGGTACGCCAAAAAAAAGGAACGGTAAACCTGAAGCTTCCGGCAGGCGACATCCGGAAAATACTTACCGGTCAGAACTGGATGATGGATTCGATACAGATTAATGTACCCGCCAACCTGTTCGAAATTGCCTTGCAAATAGTCGAAGAAGACATACA
>JAAUTT010000379.1 GCA_012031335.1 Bacteroidales bacterium
AATAAAACGGTTGTAATAGAAAACTGAAGAACTACAAATCCTTTTTGGAAGTTCATTTCGGAGGAGAGTCTTATTTTTTTATTTAGCATAACCTTTACAGGCGATGGTCGGGATAAAGCCAAAGCAGGATAAAGGCTTGAGAAAACAATAGTAAACAATCCGATTAGCAAGAGTCCAAACCAGAGAACAGGATCGGTGAAATTGAATGTAATGGCTTTCCCCAATAAGGTGTTAAAAGAGGGCAAAAAATAGAAGATACCTGCCAATGCCAGAAGAAGACTTATAATTACAATGAACGACATTTCGGCAAAGATTTCTTGAATAAGAGAACGCCGGGAAGCGCCATGTACTTTCTTTATCCCCGACACAAGATATTTTCGGGCTGAATTTGCAATAGAGATATTGATAAAATTGAGGCAAGCTATAACAAGAATTCCAATAGCTATAGCAGATAGAATCCATAAATAAACGGGCGCCACCGGTGTCATTAAATCATTTTGTAAAGAGGCATTCAGATGACTGCCCTTAAATGGAATCACTTTATATTGATGCCGGTTTTTCATAAAATCAGGATAGTAACTGCCTTCAATAGCTGCCAGTCTTTTTTCAAAAGCATCAGGTAAAATTATCGCCCTTAAATGTTACAAAAGTGAAAAGTCCAAAATGATACCAACGCTGGTTTAGATCGGGATAAGATTTGTACCGGAAACCATCGGCAAGAAAATAATCCAGCTCAGCAAACAGAGAATTAGGTGGTATGTTCCGGATCACTCCGGTTACGGTAAAAGCCTGGTCTTCGTAATCGAATGTTTTGCCAATTGGATTTTCTCTCCCAAATAACTTCAAAGAAAGCTTTTCGGTAATTACAGCTTCAAACGGATTTTTAAATAGCTCTGACTGATTTCCTTTTATGACAGGAAGATTAAAAAGTTGGAAAAAGTCTTTTCCACAATTGCGCCCCGAAGGTTGTCGAACCGTTCCCTGTTAACTTTCACTACATCCCAGGTGCTGAGCATTGATATAACTTTATTAGCTTCAGGATAATCCTTTTTTAATACATCCGACAAGGCTAGTGGTGTCGAAGGATGGAGGGAACCATCCTGTTTGTTCTCGGTAATAACCCGGTAAATGTTTTTTGCTTTCGGGTTAAAACTGTCAAATGATGTTTCATAATTTACATAAAGAAGGATAAGTAAACTAACGGTAACTCCTATGGATAAACCAATAATGTTTATAAAGGCAAATTTCTTATTATAAATGAGATTCCTCAGATTAGTCCTTATAAAGTAGTTTATGCTAATCATAACCAATGATTTTTAAATTCAAAAATGAGGCTGCTTAGGCAAACAATTCTTCTTTTTTCTTTTGCTCCGATAAAATTCCATCCTCCATCCTCACTATCCGGTGCGCATATTTGGCAAACTCTTCGTTATGGGTAACCTGGATAATGGTCATTCCCTCATTGTTAAGCTGTTTGAGAAGATCCATAATCATACGTCCCTGGTCGGTGTGCAGGTTGCCGGTGGGTTCGTCGGCCAGCAGAAGCTTTGGTTTACCGGCAATGGCACGGGCAATGCCCACCATCTGTTGCTGTCCGCCTGATAGCTGCTGCGGAAAGAGATCCTTTTTAGCCACAATGTTAAACCGGTCGAGCAGGTCGGCAACAATGGCTTGTCGTTCTTTGGTTTTTAAGCCTTTATATACCAACGGGGTTTCAATGTTCTCGTAAACGGTTAATTCATCAATCAGGTGGTATGCCTGGAAAATAAAGCCGATGGAATCGCGGTGATAATCGGTCTTTTGCTTCTCTTTCAATTTGTGTACAGGCTGTTCCAGGAAATAATAATCGCCTTCGGAAGGTTCCTCGAGCAGACCAATAATATTCAGCAATGTTGATTTACCGGCCCCACTGGGACCCATAATAGAGATAAACTCACCTTCGGCAACCGAGAGATCAACATTCTTGAGGATAAAGGTTCTGTTGTATTTGTTGTCGAAATACTTACTGATGTTTTTTAGTGTTATCATAAATAGGCGGTTTTAAAGATAAAGCAATTTGAATACCGGATGTTTTATAATTCAGAAAACAATGTGTTAGTTAAAATGAAAGATATGGCATTTGTCTATTATTTAGACATAAGGCGTCATTATTTTAGACAGATTTGCATAAGATTACATTTACTTTGATCTAATCCCAATACTTTATTCCCAACTGGTTTTTCGTATTAAATAATTACTAATTTTGACTTAGGTTTATTATGTAAAATATACACAAAAAGATCTGTTATTGATCTTATATTCACAAGATGAAGAAATGGAAAAGTAAAAATTCGGCTTCTTTATTTTCACTGAAAAAGATTTTGACATTCTTTTCAAAAAATCGATTGGGATCAGGTAAAACCTATACTACTTGTCTGCAAATTCAAAATAATACTAAACTTTAATTCGGAAACTATGAAAAAATTACTCACAATCATCTTTTTCCTGGCATTTATTCTGGAAATTCAAGCTCAGGAAGTCAACAATTTTATGAACCAGAAACCCATCGTTTCACCTGAAATTGGAGCAAAAGAAGTGACCTTCAGGTTGATGGCTCCCAATGCCGATACGGTGAAAATTAATGGTGGCTTTACGCCAACTGTCAAAATGAAAACCTCATTCGGAGAAATGGATGTACCGAGCAGTGTCAATCTCACGAAAGACGAAAAAGGCCTTTGGTCAATCACCCTGCCGCTTCCGGAGCCCGAACTTTATACCTATAGTTTCATTGTTGACGGTGTCTCTGTTTTCGATCCGGCCAACATTTTATGCAACGCGACGGTACCCACTATCTAAGTGTTCTGCTTGTGCCAGGTAAAAAAACTGAAAATTTTTCAGAGGCCAAACAACGGGGCAACCTGCATCAGGTATGGTACGAATCACCAACAATAGGGCTTAATCGCCGCATGTTTGTTTACACTCCATACGGTTACGAAACAAGCGGGAAAAAGTACCCGGTTCTTTACCTGTTGCATGGTGCCGGAGGCGACGAAGATGCATGGACTACCATGGGTCGTGCCCGTCAGATCCTCGATAACCTGATTGAAAAGGGCCTGGCCGTTCCAATGATTTGTGTGATGCCAATGGCAATCCAAACCAAATGGCAGCTAAAACAACCATGCTTCCCGAAGGAGAATTCAATTTCAGGGATCCGTCGAAACAGAACCTTTACATCAACAGCATTGCAAAAGATATTGTTCCTTACATCGAAAAGAATTACCGGGTAATTGCCGACCCCGATCACCGGGCAATCTCAGGTCTTTCAATGGGTGGCGGACACACCATCGCACTGGCTAATGAATATCCTGGAATGTTCCAGTATATCTGTCCTTTAAGCATGGGTTTGTGGAATGAGCAACCTGATATCGATGCAAAACTGCAGGGATTGAAAAAAGCAGGTTATAAAATGTACTGGTTAGCCTGTGGGAATACCGATTTTGTTTACGAAAGCGCCAAAAAGCTCGATGCAAAATTGACCGAAAACGGATTGAAGCATACCTTTTATGTTACCGAAGGTGGACATACATGGTCCAACTGGCGTTTGTATCTGAACACTTTTGCACCCATGTTATTCAAATAGCAAAACTCAGCGATTGCACAATAAAGACAAACATTTACTTATGAAGACTAACAGAAGAAATTTTTTTCCAGACCTTGGGTGTTGGAGCTGCCGGACTAGGATTAAGCTCTGTACCACTTATCTCAAGCGCAGCAACTTTAGAAAATGGCGAAAAGAGACGATCAGCAATTGCTAATTGGCGATAACATTGCCATTGCTGATACCAAATATGGAAAGGTAAAAGGATTTATCCTTCGCGGAATTGTTAATTTCCGTGGTATACCTTATGGCGCTGACACTTCGGGCAAAAACCGATTTATGCCGCCACAACCTCCTAAACCCTGGACAACCATCTTACCAACAGTTTGGTGGGGAAACACCGCTCCGCAAATTATGGACAACCGTTACGCCAATGCTTATGCCTCCTTTGTAGACCATTGGAACTACGACGATGTGAGTGAAGACTGCCTGAAACTAAATGTATGGACTCCGGCCACCGACGGGAAAAAACGTCCTGTCCTGGTTTGGCTCCATGGAGGTGGTTACACGAATGGCAATGGTATTGAACAAGACGGATATGATGGTGAAAACCTCAGCCGGAAGGGCGATATTGTGTTTGTATCTATCAATCATCGTTTAGGCCCAGTTGGTTTTTCTGATCTTTCGGGAGTTGGTGGCGAAAAATACAAAGATTCGGCAAATGTTGGTGCCCTGGATATGGTTGCAGCCTTGGAATGGGTGCGCGATAACATCACCGGTTTTGGAGGCGATCCCGGAAATGTTACAATTATGGGGCAATCGGGTGGCGGAGCCAAAGTGTGTGTTTTGTTGGCCATGCCAAAAGCCAAAGGTTTGTTTCATAAAGCAGTTCCATTGAGCGGTTCAACCATTAAGGCAATGGATCAGAAAGCTTCTCAAAAGTTGGGAGAATACCTTATCAAAGAAGCTGGATTCGATACTTCGCAAGTGGATAAGCTTCAGGAAATGCTTTGGAAAGATTACATTTTGCTGGCCAACAAAGCAGCTCAGAAGTTTGCTGCCGAAAATGCAGGGGTAGGAGTTCGTGGCGGATTCAGCCCAGTAGCCGATGGCGTAAATATTGTAAAAGGTCAGTTCTTTAATGAACCCGACGGACTTTCGACGGATATTCCAATGCTAATTTGCACAACCTTCCACGAGTGGGGGATGGCCCGCACCATGCCTGAAATGGAGCTGATTACACGTGAAAAAGCAATTGACATGCTGAAAGAACGTGCCGGGATGAGTGGTGGGCTTGGCGATAAAGCTGCTTTGGTTTACGATGGATACGCCAAAGTCTTCCCTCAAGCCAAACCTATTGAAATTCTCACTTTGGTGAGCAGTAACCGTAAAGGGGTTATAGATACTGCCAATGCCAAAGCATCGCAGAAGGCTCCTGTTTACCTGGCCTGGTTCGGCTGGGAACCACCACTGTTCAACAGCAGGATGCGCGCATTCCACTGCCTGGACATTTGTTTTTGGTTTGCCAACACCGATCTGATGCTGACTCACACTGGCGGTGGAAAGCGACCTAGGGCTTTGTCCGATAAAATGTCGGGTGCTTTGTTGCAATTTATGAAAACCGGTAATCCAAACAACGGAAGCCTCCCAACCTGGAAAGCTTATTCACCCGAAAAAGGAGAAACCATGATACTGAATGATTTGTGCGAGTTAAAGAATGATCCGGACAGGGAAGCCAGAAAGTTATTGGGCTAGAGGTTTCATCTAACCTATCTAATTCACAAATTTGAAACACCTCACCCTAATTCCTCTCCTCCAAGGAGAGGGACTTTGAAGAGCTACTAATTTAAGTTTGTGCGTTCTTTCTCCCCTC
>JAAUTT010000380.1 GCA_012031335.1 Bacteroidales bacterium
TTTGATTTCGTTTTATTATGTGCAAAAATTTGATATCGGTTGTCCACCTGAAATCCTTTGTTTGAACCGGTGTTACCGATATACTTAATTCAACGCCCTTATTACTCATCTTACCACCATTTGCATTGATCCATCCGGCAGGTATTTTGATGGGATCGGCATCGTATCCGTAAATCATGTCAACGGTTTCTTTATCATACCATTCCAGAGTACCGCTAACCTTACCTTCGAAAATTGTAAAATCCAGACCAATATTTTTTGTATTGGTTTTTTCCCAGTGAAGATCATAGTTTGCAGCCTGAGCTGGTCCATATGCTTTAATCTGATTTCCATAATAATAGAAACTACCGAGACTGCTCATAAGATATTGCGCTGTATATGGACTGAATCCTGATGAGTTGCCTGTTTCTCCGTAGCTGGCGCGTAACTTAAGCTCATTAATAAAATTTAAAGATTTCATGAAATTTTCTTCGTTGATTCTCCAGGCCAGACCCACGGAAGGAAAATATCCCCATTGGTTATTTTTACCAAATACAGAGCTGCATCCGCCGGATGGATCCCTGTAAAAAGTAACGCTGCTTATAGTTATAATTTAAACGGCCAAAATATGAAATCAATAATGATTCCTGATAGGCTCCTGCAGAACCGAAAGAAACAACATAATTACTTGAGGTATAATTACTTAATGCCAGGTTATTATATCCTACAGCATCATCAGGGAAATTGACGGTAGTTACCTGAAACCCGTCGCCATAAATATTATGTTGCCAGGAATAACCCAGAACGGTATTGAACGAATGGTCGCCCAAGGTCTTATCCCAGGTAAAATAGTTTTCGATAATCGTGTTGTAATTCTGATAAGAACTTCTGGAAGCAGTTCCATCAACACTGAATTCGTCGAGCAATTCTTTGCTTGCCGGGGGATCAGGATTACTGTACAATCCTACGGAATTATAATTCTGATAATATCCATTATAATATTCACCATGAAATGAGGATTGGTTCTGATACGAAATATTCAGATCGTAAGTAATATCAAAAGGCAGTTTAACGTGCGTATTAATACTGGCAACCAACCGGTTAATCTTCGAATCATCCTGAGCATTGTTAATCAGGGCAACCGGGTTGGCGTATCCGGTATGATTAAAATTTTCAAAATAGGCTCCACTGCTTGTTTTAACAGGAGAAACAGGTAAATAACCCACCGATTGAATAAGTGCGACATTCCTTTGTGGTACATATTTTTCTCTGCTGTTGGAATTTGAAACATTGAAACCAAGACGAACCTTATCTTTAAGGAAGTTTTGTTCAACCGATAAACGGGCAATATACCGTTCCAGGTTGGATTTTAAAAGTATCCCTTCCTTATTCAGGTAAGTAACACTGGCACTATAGGTATTTTTTTCAGTACCTCCGCTGATAGATACATTATGGCTGCTCGAAAGTGCCATTTTACGCTGAATCTCAGATTGCCAGTCGGTATCGGCGCCAAGATCATCTTCGGGTGCAAAAGACAGACCGTTGGATTCTACATAATCTCTAAGCTGAGTTGCATTCATCACATCCAGACGATTAGATACCTTTTCAATACCGAAATATCCATTATATCCCACCTGAGTTTGACCCTTTTTACCCTTTTTGGTGGTAATCATAATCACGCCGTTAGCAGCGCGGTTCCCATAAATAGAGGTAGCTGCCGCATCTTTCAATACGTTAATGGAAGCAATATCATCGGGCGCTACTGTGGAGAAATCAACTCCAGGTATACCATCAATCACATATAAAGGGCTTTGCGAACTATTGATGGTGGAAGCGCCACGCAGAATTATAGCCGATGAGGCATTGGGGTCGCCACTTTTGGTAATATTTAATCCAGGGACTTTCCCTTGCAGCAAATTGCCCTATATCGCTGATTGTACCTTTGTTTAGCTCATCGGGATTAACTGTTGTAACAGCACTGGCAAGTTTCTTTCTGGAACTCACTCCATATCCTACTACTACAACTTCATCAAGCTTTTTAATGTCGGGAATCAGCGATATATTGATTTCACTCCGTCCTTCAACTCCAACTTTTTCGGATACATATCCAACAAAAGAAAAACAAGTGTTGAATTGGCTCCCGGAACTTCAATGGAATAATCTCCGTCAATCCCGGTAATAACACCCAGGGTGGTCCCTTCAACAGTTACATTTACACCTGGCAAAGGTTCGTTATTGTTCGTTGGATCGGTTACTTTACCGCTAACTTTAAAACCTGCTGCTGACTTAAATACAACTCGGGAACAACCACTATGAGTTTATTATCGAGCAACTTAAATCCGGCTCCGGTACCATCAAGAATTTGTTCCAGAACCTCGCGTACAGGCTTTTGTGTTACATTCAAAGAAATAATTTTCTCAAGGCCCGAATAATCATCGTTGTACAAAAATTTGTACCCGCTTTCGTTCTCAATAAGGACCATTATTTCTTTTAATGAAGCATTTTCGCGATGAACTGTTATTTTTTCCTGTTGTGAATATCCTTTGGCATAAATATTCAACATACCGACAATTAATAAAACAGTAGCAATTTTCATGATTCTAATTAGTTTGAACAGGAAATAACTCTCCCTGTCACAGTTGTCTGCATTTTTTTTCATAAATTTGTTTCGTTAAAGTTTAACTCGTAAATGCCTTTCGCAGAGGCTTTACATTAATTTCAACATTACCGGATGATGCTTCAACATTTTCCGGTATTTTTTTTAGTTGTAGTTATATCATAGGCATTTAGTTTTAGTTTGTATTTAGTTTCAGTATAAGTTTCTATTTGTACAAGATAGTTATTGAGTCTTTCACGATATTGTAGCGGAAAGGAACAGGATAACTCAGAGCTTTTAGCGCCTGTTCGATTGTTTCGTTCTCGAAGGTTCCGCTAAACCTTGCAGTTTTTAACTTTTCGTCGGCAAACCTTATTTTCACATTGAATTTCCTTTCGAGCCGACGCGCCAGCTGATCAAAGGGTTCTTTCCTGAAAACAAACTTACCCTCGACCCACGAAGTTTGGTCATCGGTGTTTACCGATTCGGCCACAATGATATTCGATTTGCTGTTAATAGCAATTTGCTTCAGCCTGTCATCTGTTTCTGTTTTTTTAACCCGGTGTTCTATCAGAGTTTTCATTTCAACAAAATCCGAACTTTTAAAATAAACAGCTGTTTGATTTGGCTCAAGAATGATTTCTTTATCTTTTTCCTTTTCCTTATGTTTTGCCAAACCTTTTATGGAAATTTTCCCTCTTACAAGTGTTGTTTCAATAATATTTTCGTCGGTATAGCTTTTTAAGTTAAAAGCAGTACCTAAAACATCAACCTTTAAACGGGAGGTATGTACAGAAATAGAACGGCCGGAAATCTTTTTCAAATCGAAATAAGCTTCTCCTTCGAGATATATATCTAAATGTGCAGCGTTAAGATCAACGGGATATTTTACTTTGGTGCAGGCATTTAACCATATTTTGGAACCGTCGGCAAGTGTAACCTGTGAGCGCTCACCGGGCTTGGTACTTATTTCGTTAAAGCTACTGATCAGCATTGACTTATCTGTGTTGGTTCTCCCATACAGAAAAAACCATAACAAGGATACCACAATCACAATGGCGGCATATTTTAAAATATCGATATACCATGTGTTAAGTATTTTCCTGTGAGGTTTTTCATCCGACAAATAGCGATATTTGAAGGCATTAAACTCCTTTTCTGTTTTGGCAATGTTTTCATCAGCAGTAATACCTAAATTACCCAACACCCAGGCTTTTTTGTATTCTTTCAGCGTTTTCCGGTTTTCAGCACTTTTCAATTTAACCAGGATTTTAATTTTTCATTAATCCTCGCTCGTTAACGTATGTTGTAAATACCGGATAATTAAATTTTCGTCCATAATGTTGCTTTCAATTATACAAACAAGAAAAATTTGCCGAACCCTTGCCCGGCAGTAAAAAAAATTAAAAAAATCAGGGAATAATTAAAAACAGAATGATTTTCAGATATTTATCCAGCTTCAGCCGAAGTATTTTCAGTGCATCGGTAATGTGGCCTTCAACAGTTTTAACAGAAATGTTCAATTGATCAGCTATTTCCTGATTCGTAAACTGTTGGTTCCGGCTCATTTCAAAAACAATACGGCACTTTTCGGGTAGCTTGTCAATTATACCAGCCAGTACTTCCCGGAATTCCTGAACAAGTAGATCGTCCCAGCCCGAATCAGCAAGTAACTCGTAGTTCATATCCATTTCCATCCTTAATTCGTCGGGACTAAGCAAATATTCGGGATTATTTTTAACTTTTGTCAGGTAGTTCAGGCTTAGGTTCCTGACTATCTTAAAAAGATATGCTTTTATACGGGTATCCTCTTTTAACTGAAACCGGTGTTGCCAAAACCGCATAAAAGCATCGTGAACTATTTCCCGGGCAACTTCCCTGTCAATAACAAATTCGGAAACAAAAAAGTGCATATGACTGAAATGCAGATGAAATATCAGTTTAAGAGCATTCTCATCACTTTGTTTGAGCGCCTGTAATATTTCATGATCGTTTTCCTGCATCCGCTCTTTTATTGTTAAAAGTACACAATATAAAAAAAATAGTTAATTCTGTTGCAAGGACCCCATGCTCTCTGCTGCCAGGCTATTTATCACTAAATATTGTCAAACATCCGTATTATCTGGATACTTTGTCCAATTTAGAAGTCTGTGTGATATAGGTGATGCCCTGCAAAGTACCGTGCTGCTGGCAAGTTTGTTTTACTAGGTCATCATAGGTGGTATTCATTAAGTTGTTGCCTAACATTATAATCACTTGTTTTACCGGCATAATTGTTTTGGTTGCAAATGTAAAAAAAGCTAGATAAAGTGAATACCTTTTCAAATGGGATTATAACATTCTACCTGCCTTAAATTTAATTTATTCAGTTTACAATTTTCGCAAATATTGCCTCCATTCGTCCCGAGAGCCATTAAAAGTGTTTAAATCCACCAATCCGCTTGCACCTTCAAATTTCCCCTTGTGCGAATGCTGCCAGAGTGTCCATCTCTTATCAATATTGGGTTTACTATTGAAAGAACATATCCATAGGTCGTTCCTGCCAAAATTCCCACGGATGAACCGGTTATAACTGCTTTCGTTGGTATAAATCATCATTCTTTTACCGGTACTTAACTCAACCAGTCGTACAAAAATCTGGAGTTCACTAACTACCTTTTCAGTTGATTTAACTTTAACATTTCCCCATTCTTCCACATCTACCACCAAAGGCAAACGGGTTTTCTTACCCCGAATAGTGTTCAGGAAGTTTTGGGCTTGCTCTTTCCCGTCCCGGTTAAACCGGAAAAAATGGTAAAACCCAACCGGAACTGAACTCAAACGCGAATTCTTATAATTCAGCTCAAAATTCCGATCAACGAATGTTTTGCC
>JAAUTT010000381.1 GCA_012031335.1 Bacteroidales bacterium
TTCCACCGTCGAAAGTAGGACGGAGGAGCCATACGGAATGTTGACATTTGAAGTGGATTCTGCTGCAATTCACAACGTGATGGCCTGGTTCCGAGATACGATGAATTACAACTTCCTCACTGATCTTTGTGGGATTCATTATCCCAATAAAACCAAAGGGCTTGGTGTGATTTATCATATGCATAACCTTCAGGAGAATGCAAGATTAAGGCTTAAAACTTTTGTTTCGGTGGATAATCCTCATGTTCCTACGGTAACCGATCTTTTTTTCGTCTGCCAACTGGATGGAGCGCGAAACTTACGATTTCTTCGGAATTATTTTCGACGGTCATCCCAACCTCAAACGCATTTTGAATGTCGATTACCTCGATTATTTCCCCATGCGCAAGGAATACCCACTCGAAGATCCCACCAGGGAAGACAAGGTGGATAGCTATTTTGGGAGATAGAGGCCTCACCCCTTCCGATAGCCATCGGAACCCTCTCCTAAGAGAGAGGGGGAGAAGGAAGTGCCAGTTTTACAGGGATTTGAGTATAAATTAGTTTAAATGAATAGTATATTAATGGAGAAGTAAGAATATTAAGTCATTGAAATTACACTCTGTATTTCTTACGACTTACGACTTACGACTTACGACTTTATAAAAGTATGTCAGATAACTATACAGTAATACATCCTGAGGATATTGACAAGCAATATACCACGCTGAACCTGGGACCTACGCATCCGGCAACGCATGGTATCTTTCAGAATGTGCTTACCATGGATGGCGAAAAGGTGATCGACTCGGAGCAAACCATCGGGTATATCCATCGTGCTTTTGAGAAAATTGCCGAGCACCGGCCTTATTATCAAATCACGCCGTTGACCGACCGTTTGAACTATTGCTCGTCTCCAATCAACAACATTGGTTACCAGCTTACAGTCGAAAAATTGTTGGGCATCAAGACAAATAAGCGTATTGATTATATGCGGGTTATTGTCATGGAGCTTGCCCGCATTGCCGATCACCTGGTTTGTAACAGCGTAATCGGGGTGGATACAGGCGCACTTACAGGCTTTGTATACATTTTTCAGGAACGCGAATTTATTTATGAAATATACGAGGAAATGTGCGGTGCCCGCCTTACTACCAATATTGGACGTATAGGGGGTTTCGAGCGCGATTTCTCACCAAAAGTGATTGACAAAATCCGTGAATTCCTGAAGCGTTTTGAAAAAGCATTGATAGAATTTGAGAACCTGTTGTTGCGCAACCGCATTTTTATGGACCGTACCATCAAAGTGGGCGGCATCAGTGCCGAAAGTGCTATTTCTTACGGATTTACAGGTCCAAATCTCCGCGCTGCCGGTGTCGATTACGATGTGCGCGTGTTCTCGCCCTACAGCTCTTACGAGGATTTCGACTTTATAATTCCAGTAGGTACACACGGAGACACTTACGATCGTTTCTGTGTCCGTCAGACCGAAATGTGGGAGTCGCTTAAAATTATTAAAGCTGCACTGGAAAATCTTCCTGAAGGAAAATTTTTGGTAGAGGATCCTTATGTGGTGCTTCCCGAAAAGGAAAAAGTGTACAGCAAAATGGAGGCGCTTATTTATCATTTTAAAATTGTAATGGGCGAAATTGATGCTCCGAAAGGCGAAGTATATCACGCAGTAGAAGGTGGAAATGGTGAGCTAGGCTTTTACCTGGTGAGCGAAGGAGAAAGATCTCCGTTCCGTTTGCATTTCCGCCGACCTTGTTTTATTTACTATCAGGCTTATCCCGAAATGATCAAAGGTGGAATGCTTTCCGATGCGATCATCACCATGAGCAGTATGAATGTAATTGCCGGTGAGCTGGATTGCTGATTTAACTGAAATTTATTAACATGTCACAAAATATTATACCGCATCATTTATTTGGCAAAGAGGGCAAGGAAATCCGTTTTTCGGCCGAACACTCGAAAAGGTCAATATAATCATTTCGAGATATCCCGAGGGCAAGAAAAAATCGGCTCTTCTGCCTGTTCTGCATATTGCCCAGGAAGAATTGGGCGGCCACCTGAGCGTGGATGTGCAGGATTATGTTGCTTCGTTGCTCGAAATTCAGCCTATTGAAGTTTACGAGGTGGCAACATTTTACACGCAATATTATCTCGAAAAAGTAGGAAAGTATGTGATCGAAGTTTGTCGCACCGGCCCTTGTGCCATTTGTGGCGGCGAGGATATCACGGATTATTTGTCCGAAAAACTAAATATAAAAGATGGAGAAACAACTCCCGACGGACTTTTCACTTTACGAACCGTGGAATGCCTCGGAGCTTGCGGTTATGCTCCTGTAATGCAAATAAATACTGAGTTTTACGAATTTCTTACCATAGAAAAAATTGATAAGACCATCGAAGAACTGCGGCAAAAAGCTAACTTAGATAAACCGAAAGAATCGAAATGGGTAGAAAAATTCTGACAGATAAGATAGACATACCAGGCATCAATACCTTTGAGGTTTATAAGAACAACGGAGGTTATGCTGCCGCAACAAAGCCCTGAAGCAAATGACCCCTGCGGAAGTCACCGATGAGGTCAAGAAATCTGGCTTACGGGGAAGGGGAGGAGCCGGCTTTCCAACAGGAATGAAATGGTCGTTCCTCGACCGCTCTACTCCTGGTCCGCGCTATCTCGTTTGCAATGCCGACGAAAGCGAACCCGGCACATTCAAGGACAGGTACCTGATGGAAAAGATACCGCACCTGCTCATCGAAGGGCTGCTTATTTCAAGCTTTGCTCTGGGGGCCGAAACCACTTATGTTTATGTTCGTGGAGAATTCAAAACACAAATAGGAATTCTCAGCAAGGCCATTCGTGAGGCTTACGAAAATGGGTTTCTTGGAAAAAATATTTTAGGGACATCCTATAATTTAGATATATATGTTCATTCCGGCGCAGGTGCTTATATCTGCGGCGAAGAAACAGCTTTGCTCGAGTCGCTCGAAGGAAAACGTGGGAATCCGAGGTTAAAACCGCCGTTCCCTGCTGTGAAAGGTCTGTACGACCGGCCAACGGTTGTGAATAATGTGGAAACACTTGCTGCCGTAGTTCCTATTATCAATATGGGCGGCGACGAATATGCAAAGATTGGAGTTGGCAAAAGTACTGGCACAAAATTGATTTCTGCCTGCGGAAACATCAACAATCCGGGCGTTTACGAGATCGAACTCGGTCTTTCGGTCGAAACTTTCCTTAACAGTCCTGAATATTGTGGGGGTGTGAAAGGTGGCAAAGCATTGAAAGCCATCGTTCCCGGTGGATCGTCAGTACCTATTCTACCTGGCAGCCTTATATTGAAAACTGCTGCTGGCGAATCGCGGCTTATGACTTACGAATCTCTTTCCGATGGTGGTTTTGTTTCGGGCAGCATGTTGGGCTCCGGAGGCTTTATCGTGTACGACGAAAATCAGTGCATCGTTCGCAACACCTGGAATTTCACCCGCTTTTACCATCACGAAAGCTGCGGCCAATGTTCGCCCTGTCGCGAAGGTACCGGCTGGATGGAAAAAGTGCTTCACCGCATCGAGTACGGGCATGGCCGCCATAAGGACATCGACCTGTTGGTAAGTGTAGCCAAACGCATCGAAGGCAATACCATCTGTCCGCTCGGCGATGCCGCTGCATGGCCAGTTGCAAGTGCTATCCGTCACTTCCGCCACGAATTCGAATATCACATCGAAAACCCGGAAATTGTGAAGAACCACAAACATGCTCCGGTGGCTTTGCAAGAAGTGGAGAAGGTGGGATAAAGAGAAGGAAGAAGTTGAATAGTTAATGAAGTTAACGAATAAAATAAAGAATGGACGAAGTTTGTAGGTATTAGTGAAGGGAATAGGGCCATACACCCAGCCCCTCTCTGAAGGAGAGGGGAGTAGGACAGAGCCTGTATTGAATTCCTTCTTACGACTTACGACTTACGACTTACGACAAAAAAAATGCAAGTAACAATAGATAACATAACCATAGAAGTACCCGAGGGTACAACCATATTGCAGGCAGCAAGGATGATCGGTGGAACCGTTGTTCCTCCTGCGATGTGTTATTTTTCTAAACTGAAAGGATCCGGCGGGAAATGCCGTACATGTTTGGTGCGTGTTGCCAAAGGTTCGGAGAAAGATCCCCGGCCAATGCCTAAATTGGTGGCCTCTTGCAGCACTCCTGTACAACAGGGATGGTGGTCGAAAATATTACTTCACAGGAAGTGCTCGACACCCGCAAGTCGATTGTGGAATTCTTATTAATCAATCACCCGCTCGATTGCCCTGTTTGCGACCAGGCTGGTGAGTGCGATCTTCAGAACCTGAGCTACGAGCATGGAATCGAAGCTACGCGTTACGAAGAAGGCCGCCGCGAATTTCCTCAAATCGACATAGGCGAAAACATCAAACTGCACATGAACCGTTGCATTCTTTGCTACCGCTGTGTTTACGCTATCAACCAGTTAACCAATGGCCGTGTTCATGGCGTGCTTTACAGAGGCGATGCTTCTGAAATATCGACATTCATTAAAAATTCTGTTGACAATGAATTTTCGGGTAACGTAATCGATGTTTGTCCGGTGGGCGCTTTAACCGACCGTACTTTCCGCTTCAAGAGCAGGGTTTGGTTCCTGAAACCAATGGATGCACACAGAGATTGTCCAACCTGTAGCGGAAAAACAGTGCTCTGGATGCATGGCAACGAAATTTATCGTGTCACTTCCCGTAAGGACCAGTTTGCTGAAGTTGAAGAATTTATCTGCAACCGATGCCGCTTCGAAAAGAAAGATGTAAACGATTGGGTGATTGAAGGCCCCAGGAAAATCGACAAAAAATCGGTAATTTCGGCTAATCATTACGAACTGATCAAGCAGGCTGCGGTTATCAATCCCGTAAAGAAAGTGATTGTTAAGGAATCGGAAAAATAGAAATATATAAAACTAAAATATAATGTTGTTTTTAGTATATAAGCTCACTCTAATAACAGTAATTCTGCTGGTCAGCCTCGGAATAGCCATGTATGCTACCCTGCTCGAACGCAAGTTTGCCGGGTTTTTGCAGGACCGCTACGGACCCGACAGGGCAGGGAAGTGGGGCTTGCTCCAACCTTTGGCCGACGGCGGAAAGCTATTTTTCAAAGAAGAATACATGCCCAACACGGCCGATAAGTTTCTGTATATTCTTGGACCATGCTTAACCATGCTTGTGGCTTTGCTTACAAGCGCGGTAATTCCCTGGGGGCCTCCCCTTGTAATTGGTGGAGTTGAGTATTCACTTCAGGTTGCCGACCTTAATGTTGGCGTGCTATATGTGTTTGCGGTAGCTTCCATGGGTGTTTATGGCATAATGATTGGTGGTTGGGCTTCGAACAATAAATATTCCCTGATGGGTGCAATACGTGCTTCGTCTCAGATGATCAGCTACGAGCTGGCGA
>JAAUTT010000382.1 GCA_012031335.1 Bacteroidales bacterium
ATTATCATTGCTGATATTAATGAAGCTCCGTTCTCTACTTCAACTTTCCCATACATCGATACTCCAGAAACAGGATGCAGGAACCCTTATAGGAGAGCTTGTCGATTACTAGACGAAGACGTAAAAATGACACTCATACTTTTGTGCTTTCGGATAATGTTAATTTCAGCCTTGATGGGAATAGGCTTCTTTCGGCCGTGAAATTCGATTACCTTGTTCAAAAGAACTATAACTTAACCATAACAGCAACAGATAAAGGGGATCTCAAGTTAAACAAGGATTTTACAATTAACATTCTTGATAATTCAACGACCGGGATTATAGAGTCGGAAAATGAAACTGTTCAATTGTATCCCAATCCCGTTGAGACATATTTAAATATTGTTCTGACAGGTGATAACTTTAATCTGGTGCAAATTTATACCGAAGCAGGTAAACTTATAATATCTAAAGAACCGGGTGAGCAGAAAAATATTCAGCTTGATTTGAGTGCGCTTGATACCGGATTGTATTTCGTAAAGATAATTTCAGAAGATAATATTATAGTTAGAAAAGTTGTAAAGCAATAGCAGTTATTCGGGTTGATTGGTAATTGTTTATCCGATCAATCCGATTTTTTTGTGAAGTTTTAACATTGATCCGGAATCAAAAATAAATTCTGGTGTAACTTATTTCCCGTTTTCAAGCTGATACCGGCCACAGCTAAAAGCATAGGTTCCTATTATTAGGACATCTGTAAATTCTTCAATAAACTTATGTTTATGAAGTGAAATAAACAGAATTAAATAGTTTAAAAAACTGATACATAATTGATGTCGGGAATTTTATTTGGATTTTTGTCCCCATTGCGATAATACCACTACACTGTCTTTGATGCGTCGCATAAGCATCTTGTGTTTTTCATATTCTTTAATTACCTGTTCTTTCTCGTTCGATGGATGTTTTACTAAAAAACCAGTCTGATAAGAAAATCTTTATACACCCATCCGTAGATTTCTCCTGAAATGGGTTCCTTGTCCCCGCTTTCGAACGCTTAAACGTGCTGCCGGACAATTATCGATGATATATTTCCCGTTAAAATCCTTCACTTCATTTCCTGCACAAATACCTGTTATCATCTGGTTTTTATCTGGACCTTGATTTTTAGCTGCAGACCCCGTTTTGGTTCTTGTAGCATAAAGGGTAAGTGTTACATTTCCGCAACCGTATCTGTTTACAAACTTGTGAATTATTCCGGCTTTTGAATCACCTGGCATACCTTTCCAGCTTTGTGGAACCACAATCTTTAAATCGAGTCCCTGAGATGTTTTGGTACTTTTACTGAAAAAATCTTTCACATATCTTTCAGTAAATTCTTTTTCAGGTTCCTTTGTGTATTTTGGATTGAATGCTAACAATGTTTCCAAAACGGGAGTTTCAATTTTGCCTACTGCTCTTTTATTGACTTCAAAAATATATGAACGTGCATCAGCTTCTTTAATCCGGGTATAGTCGGCTCGTGAATATTTTATCACCATCAAATCCTTTTTAGGAATCCATGCTGCCGAATCCAGTGTTAGTAAGTCCTTGTCCACTGCCTGAACTGAGTTGTAAAACGCATTGTTCCATTCCCTGAGTGCATCCTGGGCAGAAACTGCAAGTTGGGGGAATTTGGCTGAAATTGCTTCAATGGAGTTTAGCTGGATTAAATAGTAGGCGATTGTCATCTCCATTCTATCCAATTCTTCTTTGCTATATGCGTTAATCTGCGACCAAAGCTTTATAGGGATTGATGCCAATACAAAAAGTATAATCCATTTTTTGAAGTGCAATGGGATCATTCCTGGTCTTAGGTTTTTATTGAACAGCCTGCAAATTAGCTGAAATTTTCGGATAATGCCAAAATCTGTTTTAAAGGAATATGTTAAAGAAAATCTTATTACTATTTCTTTCAACTAAATAATTTTATATTATTGTAAGCGCTAATATAAGAACTAATATAATAAATGAGCGTTTTCAAAGAGGCGGGAATACTAATCATCGGTACACGCTTAAAGAGGTTAAGCGATCGTTTTTGAATGAAGTTTCGCGAGTATATAAACTTCAGAATATTCGTTTTGAGCCCGTTTGGTTTCCTATTTTTTTTCTGCTGGATAAAAAGGGTCCTCTTTCTCTTACAGAAATTGCACAGGAACTCGAAGTTAGTCACTCGGCAATAAGCCAGATGATTACCCAGTTACAAAGTAAAAAGCTGGTCGAAATACAATCCGATCAATCGGATGCCCGAATAAAAAAATCGTTTTCTCTTCTAAAGGTTTAAAGCTTCTGGAACAGATTCATCCTGTATGGGAGGCTCTTCAAAAAGTCTGGTACAGGTATGCCCTGAAAATATTGGCTCCACTGCTTTTCTGGATTTATTAACCGGACTTGAAAGTAAGCTCAGTGGGCATTTTTTTATCGGACAAAACAGTTGAATATATTGAACCTTTAAGAGGCGAGTTTTCTGTTGTAATTCCAGATGCACACTCGAAAAAAATTTCATAAGTGGTTAAAAAGTGAGATGCCTGATTTCCGGATTAACGGGAATATTGTATTGGCTTTACAAAACCATGAAATTTTGGGATTTGTTCTTATATGGTTATAGGTAATTTGTTAAAGCTGAACCATATTTATGTTGGTTTAGTGCACCGCCGCAAGGGAATTGCTTTCGAAATACTGCGTTATCTGAAGGATTTAAATCCCGATACATGTTTTTTAGTGCAGGAGGCAAACATCGATCTCATAAAAGTATTGATAAAACTGGGTATTCATTTAAAGTTGAACAGCATGCTTAAAGAATTTCGTTATGGGCTCGACACACTAAGTGCCGGAATTGCCCTTGATATTTGTAAAGGTAAAACCCATGGTGTTTTGGTTCCCAAGATTATCGCCAAAGTTGCTGCCAACAAGCAAGCTGTAGAAAACATTGTACACAGCAGAAAAATTGTTTATGGCATCAATACAGGTTTTGGTCCATTATGTACAACCATTATTTCGGAGGAGGATACCCGGCAACTTCAGTATAATCTGCTTACCAGCCACAGTGTAGGTGTAGGTGAACTCATAGCACCCGAAATTGCCAAAATGATGATGATCCTGAAAGCCCATGCTCTTGCACGCGGATATTCGGGTATTAATCCCGACACATTGGAACGTATCCTTTGGCATATAAACATGAATATTATTCCCTGTGTCCCTTCGCAGGGTTCTGTAGGGGCGTCGGGCGATCTTGCACCCCTTGCGCACCTGTTTCTTCCGCTTATTGGAGCCGGTGAGGTAATGTTAAATGGAACAACTCTTGAATCTTCGGAAGTATTAAAAAAATATGGTTTATCTCCGCTGGAACTTGGTCCCAAAGAAGGATTAGCTTTGATTAACGGAACCCAGTTTATCCTGGCTAATGCAGTTTATTTTCTCGACAGGTTTCAAAATTGTCTCGATAGTGCCGATATTATTGCTGCAATGCAACTTGAGGCTATTCTGGGTTCGGTTAAAGCTTTCGATATGGAGTTGCATGAGCTTAGACCATATAAGGGGTCTGTTTATGTAGCTAGGCGGTTCCGTACATTACTCGAGAATTCGGAAATTAATCAATCACACAAGGATTGCACAAGGGTTCAGGATCCGTATTCCCTGCGTTGTATTCCTCAGGTTCATGGAGCTGCACGTAATGCATACCTTCATCTTAAGGAATTGCTTGAAACAGAAATGAATTCTGTAACCGATAACCCTATAGTTTTCAGCGAGGAGAAATCTGTCAGCGGAGGTAATTTTCATGGTGAACCTATTGCGCTGCC
The DNA here is from genome assembly GCA_012031335.1 of Bacteroidales bacterium. Next base: position 3,816 of record JAAUTT010000382.1, read on the forward strand.
TATTGATTATGCCGCACTGGCGGCATCAGAACTTGGCAATATCGCCGATCGTCGCATTTACCTTTCTCTCGATGACAAAATTCCAGGTTTGCCTAAACTTCTTATGAAGGAAACCGGTCTGAACTCCGGTTTTATGATTACGCAGTACACCACAGCAGCTCTTGTCAGCGAAAATAAAAGCATGTGCTTTCCGGCAAGTGCCGATAGTATTCCAACATCCCTGGGACAGGAAGACCACGTGAGCATGGGCTCCATTAGTGCCCGTAAAGCGTTGAGGATTGTTGACAACCTCGAGAAATTCTTGGAATAGAACTGTTTTGTGCTGCTCAGGCATTTGATTTCAGAAAGCCTCTTAAATCGGGTGTTATAATTGAGCGCTGTCATGAACTTGTACGAAGCAAAATTACATTTGTGGACCACGACAGAATTCTGGCTAAAGACATGAATATAGCTACCTCTATTATAAGGGATAAGGAGCTTGTTCGGGTTGCGAATGAGGTTGCCCGGGAAGAAAAAATCGATTTAAAAAACGAAAGACATGATATCTTCGGAATTTATTAAAAAATTTGCCAGTCATCCCCATTACATTGCTCCAAGGGGAAACCAGTTGCATGCACGTTCGTGGCAAACGGAAGCAGCTTTGAGGATGTTTCTCAATAACCTCGATGCTGAAGTTGCCGAAAATCCAGCTGATCTGGTAGTTTATGGTGGAACAGGGCAGGCAGCCCGCAATCCCGAAGCTGCTGCACAAATCATCCGGGCTTTGATGGAGCTGAACGAGGATGAAAGTCTGTTGATACAATCGGGTAAACCTGTAGGTATAGTGCGAACCCATCCTGAGGCTCCCCGGGTATTAATTGCTAACAGCAATCTAGTGCCGGCATGGGCTAACTGGGAACACTTTGAACAGTTAAAATCACGCGGTCTGATGATGTATGGCCAAATGACTGCAGGCAGCTGGATTTATATCGGAACTCAGGGGATTCTGCAGGGGACCTACGAAACCTTTGCTGCCTGTGGACAAAAACATTTTGGAAGCGATTTACGACATAAGCTAGTAGTATCTGGCGGTCTGGGGGGAATGGGCGGCGCCCAGCCCCTGGCAGCCACACTGGCAGGAGGAACTTTTCTGGGGGTGGATGTCGACGAATCACGAATTAAAAAAAGATTGGATACCGGGTATATCGATCATATGACCTCCAGTTACGAGGATGCTTTGAGGATTCTTATTCCTGCCAGAATGAGGGGGGAGGCAGTTTCTGTAGGGTTGGTCGGAAATATTGGCGACATCCTCTATCGTTTGCTGCAGGATAATATTCTTCCCGATGTTTTAACCGACCAAACATCTGCTCACGACCCGGTTAATGGATATATTCCAGCAGGTGTATCATTGGGAGAGGCGCTGTTGTTACGTAAATCCGATCCTGCTAAATACAGGGAAATGTCGTTAAAAGCATGGCCAGGCATGTGGGGTATATGCTCGAGATGCAGAAGCAGGGCAGTATCACTTTCGATTATGGTAATAACCTCAGGGAATATGCACGTCAGGGAGGGGAGAAAAATGCTTTTGATTTCAACGGTTTTGTACCTGAATATATTCGTCAGTTTGTTTTGCGAAGAAGGACCGTTC
>JAAUTT010000383.1 GCA_012031335.1 Bacteroidales bacterium
GATCACATCATCCCACCACCATCATCACGGACATGAAGGCACACGCACAATCATGAACATGATCATCATCATGATGCTTCGCACCATCACTCCCATGAGCCTCACGTGCATGATCATCAGCATACTCCGGAACGAATCAGTGTGGAAACGGATATACTGGGTAAAAATAATTTGCTGGCACAGAGAAACAGGGGTTATTTGGAAGCGAAGCATATTTTTGCCGTTAACCTGATGAGTTCTCCGGGTTCGGGCAAAACCTCGCTGCTCGAAAAAACAATTCACGATCTCAAGGACAAAATTAATCTTTATGTGATTGAGGGCGATCAGCAGACAGCCAACGATGCCGACAGGATAAAAAATGCAGGTGCTCCTGTGGTGCAGATTAATACAGGTCAGGGTTGCCACCTCGATGCCGATATGGTATATCACGCATTAAGGGAACTTCAACCTCTGGATTCGTCACTGCTCATGATTGAAAATGTTGGAAACCTGGTGTGCCCTTCCCTGTTCGACCTTGGTGAAACCAGCCGGGTGGTGATTATGAGTGTTACCGAAGGAGAAGATAAACCTTTAAAGTATCCCACCATGTTTCAGTCGGCGCAGGTGTGTATTATCAATAAGACGGATCTGCTGCCATACCTCAGGTTTGATATCCAAAAGGCCCGGGAGTATGCCCTACAGGTAAATCATCACCTTACCTTTATTGAGCTATCGGTTTATACAGGCGAGGGTTTGGATGAATGGTACCGATGGCTCGAAAGTAGCAGCCGTTAGGATACAGTGCGCTGTATCAGGCCTTCACCAGTTTTTCTCCGGTTTCAAGAACTTTCCGGTATAATTTCGGCAGCAAGCCTTCAATTTGGGGCGATAGTTTCAATCCGACTTCCTGTTGGGGAGCAATGGTGACAACAATCAGCATTATTTCGGGTAGTTTATTCAGTACTGTAGCGGTATCAAGCAAATCTTTCAGGCCGATATCGTGTGTAGTAAGCGCCCGGGGAAGTCTCTTGAAAACCTTGGTTGCAGCACACGGATGGTTCCAATGGGTTGATCGTCAATTGTTGCATCGATCAGGATCATTTTCTGATAATCGTCCATGAGCGAAAGCAAGTGAAAGCCTCCGGTACCCCCATCTTCCAGATGAAGGTATGCCGGTATGGTTTGTTTTTTCATGTATTCTACTGCATGCACTCCAACACCTTCATCACTTAACAGGATGTTTCCCACGCCCATTACAAGAATTTTTCCCACAGGTTTTGTATTTAATAATTAGAATGAAATTGTTAAGATAAGGAATTTACATATAAAAATAACAGACGGAGAAAGCTCTCCGCCTGTTATTTCAGCAATTACTTTTTCTCTTCTTTTTCCATATGTTCCTTTTCAATAAATTTCCAGCCTCCTATCATCGAGGATGTTACTCCCCGGCGTTCCACATAATCATGGTAAAAAACCAGATAAATATGAACAATAGCGAATAGGATGAAAATCCACATAAAAATATGATGAATCTGTCGGGTGGGAAGATCGCCACCCAACAGGGGAACTATCCAGGCAAAAAGCTTGGGGAACCACGATTTGCTCATGGCGGCATACAGTCCGAAACCGGTGAGGCTTTGAATCAGAAATGCCCAAAAGGTGATAAAATAGGTAAAACTTGCAAGGGCATTATGACCAATCGAGTCGATAGGTTTTTACTCACCATCAGAATATCCACTTTCAAAACATCTAAAATTTCCTGCCAATGTCTTCGGGTATAAGGTATAAAATTGTCCCACAAAGCATATTTATTACCTGTGAAACCCCAGTATAACCTGAATACAAAGTTGAAAAAGAAGATAAAGGCTGCAACAAAATGGATGAATCGTACTGTTCCGAACCAGTATCCAAAGGATGCTTCGGCCGATTTCTGCAAGGCAATCGGTTCCCCGATCAGATATCCTGTAATACACAACACCACAATGGCAAATGCGTTAATCCAGTGATAAAACCTCACGGGAAGCTGCCACACATAAACTGTTTGGTTATGGCTGGCATCTAAACTTTTTTCTTGTCTCATCGGGCTGCCACATTAAAAGGTTTGTAGCTGATGCACATAAGTCCCTTTTTCGTCGTACAGATGCACGGCACAAGCCAGGCATGGGTCGAACGAGTGGATTGTACGCAGAATTTCGAGTGGTTTTTCCGGATCAGCAATGGGAGTTCCGATAAGCGATTCCTCGTATGCCGAACGTTGACCCTGCGCATCACGTGGTGATGCATTCCAGGTACTGGGAACTACCAGTTGATAGTTATCGATTTTTTCATCTTTGATTACAATCCAGTGCGATAAAGCGCCACGGGGAGCTTCTACCAGTCCCACACCCTTTGCATCTTTTGGCCATTTTGCAGGGTCCCAGAGCTCAGTGTTGGCAGTGCGTGTATCTCCATTTTTAATATTTGTGATCAGCTGATCGTAGAATTCCAGCGCCCAGTCGGCTGCCAGCTTGGTTTCCAGACCACGAGCAGCTGTTCTTCCCAGGGTTGAGAACAAGGCATCAACAGGAGCATCCAGTGCATTCAGAGCCCAGCCTACCACTTCCTGTATATCTTTTCGTCCCGATGCATAACCAACGAGCATACGGGCCAATGGTCCTACTTCCATAGGACTGCCTTTCCAGCGTGGGGTTTTAAGCCAGCTGTATTTTTGTCCACATCCAAAAATTCGTAAGGAGGTTTGGGTCCCGAATAATTCAGTTCGGTTTCGCCAACCCACGGGTGTTTTCCTGCCGCATCCCCGTCTTTATAATTATACCACGAATGAGATATGAATTCCTGTATCTGTTCAGGATTTGATGTGTCAATTGGTATTACCTCGTTGAGGTTACGATTCATTACTATACCTCTTGGAAACTTAAAAAGGCCGGTTTTATCGTCACCATATCCACCCAATGGCATATCCCCGAAAGCAAGATAATTTTTGAGACCACCGCCAATGGCACCCCAATCGTTTTTATAATATTTAGCCACAGCAATCAGATCGGGAATATATACCTGGTTAACAAAGGTTTTAGCATCGTCGAGCAATTGTTTAACATAAGCAAGACGTTCTGCATTTATGGCGTTATTGCTGTCGAGATTAATAGAACAGGGAGCGCCACCCACCAGGTAATTAGGATGTGGATTTTTGCCACCGAAAATAGTGTGAACTTTAACTATTTCCTTCTGCCATTCCAGTGCTTCGAGGTAATGCGCTACCCCGATAAGGTTTACCTCAGCAGGCAACTTATAAGCAGGGTGTCCCCAATATCCATTGGCAAAGATTCCGAGCTGACCACTTTCAACGAAACCTTTCAGGCGTTTCTGCAGGTCGGAGAAATAGCCCGGAGAGCTTTTTGGCCAGTTCGACAGCGATTTGGCAACATCGGAGGTCGCCTGAGGATCTGCGCTCAACGCTGATACAACATCTACCCAGTCGAGGGCATGCAGGTGATAAAAATGAACCACATGATCCTGCATATATAAAGCACATGCCATCAGGTTACGAATGAGGTCTGCATTTGGGGGAACAACAATATTCAGTGCATTTTCCACCGAACGTACTGAAGCCAGAGCATGAACAGTGGTGCAAACACCGCACACACGTTCCACGAAGGCCCAGGCGTCGCGGGGATCGCGGCCTTTCAGGATGATCTCGATACCGCGCACCATGGTGCCAGAGCTGAAAGCATCTACTATTTTACCGTCTTTTATTTCTGCTTCTATACGTAAATGACCCTCTATACGTGTAATGGGGTCTACAACTATTCTGTTTGCCATGTTTACCTCCTTTTATTCGTTTGTTGGTTCTTCAGGTTTCAAACCTTTCATAATCTCCTTGCGTTTGCGGACATTTGTCACCACTGCATGCGCAGCAATACCGGCTACGGTAACGGCTCCTAGTCCTAATCCCACACTATCGGCAGTGCTTTCGATACCAAATCCGGGGAATGTGGCCAGATGTTTATAGAAGGGGCCGTTATCCCAGAAGTTGGCTTCGGAGCATCCGATACATGGATGACCCGATTGGATCGGGAAGCTTACCCCGTTGTTCCATTTGATAACACCACACGAGTTATAAGTGTTAGGTCCGCGGCATCCCATCATTGTAAAGACAGTAACCTTTGCGTGCATTTTCGTCATCCCACGATTCCACAAATAAGCCGGCATCGTAATTGGGGCGGCGGTAACAGGTGTCGTGAACCCGGTTTGAATAAAAAGCTTTGGGACGACCCAGGCTGTCGAGCTGAGGTATGCGGTCGAATGCAAGTAAATGAACAACTACACCTGCCATTACTTCGGCAATAGGAGGGCAGCCCTGAACGTTAATAACAGGTTTTCCGCCGGCAAACTTTGATATGGGTTTGGCGCCGGTAGGATTCGGTTTTGCCGCTTGTACACAACCTGCAGAGGCACAGTTACCCCAGGCTATGATAGCTTTCGCTCCTGCCATGGCTTCTTTGAGGTGATCTTCAGCGGTTTTTCCTGCAATACAGCAGTAAATACCACCATTTTCGGTAGGTACCGAGCCTTCAACCATTAAAATGTATTCGCCCTTATATTTTTCCATGGTAGCCTTTTTGGATGCTTCGGCCTGGTGCCCGGCAGCAGCCATCAATGTTTCGGTATAATCAAGCGAAATTTTGTCAAGAACGATATCGGCTACCAGTGGATGCGACGAGCGGATAAAAGATTCGCTGCAGCATGTACATTCCTGAAAATGTAACCAGATCAACGGAAGCCGGGGTTTGGTTTCCAGTGCCTTTACAACCTGGCTGATACCCGAAGCTTCCAGTCCCAGTGCTGCTCCCATAAAAGAACAGAACCTGACGAAGTCTCTCCGGGAATGACCTTTGGCTCTCAGTTCTTCATAAATAGTTGGCCTTTTTTCGTCCATGATCACCTCCTGTTTTAATTTCTATGATTGATTTATAAAAGGCAGAATATTTTCTGCTTCGTATTTCACTGTAATAAAAACTTTATCGCCCAAATGGAGATCGGTATTGAGGCTGCTTTCGAAAAACAAATACTCCGGTTTGCACAGGATTTTTATTTGAACCTGGTTGCCGGAATGCATTATTTCGCATATTTCGCCGCATAAACACAAAGTATTATCTTGTTTTTCAGCCATTAAGCAGTTATTTGGATGCTTTATAGCCAAGATATATGCCAGGGTAATTAAAAAAGAAGATTTTTATATATTGTAATATGTAAGAATAAGAAAAACAGATATATATAATTGGAAGGTTATAAAGGTTAATTAAAATTGGTCACGGATTTCCGTTAAAAGCTTGCGGATTTCCGTGCAGGAAAAATCTGTTTAGGAAGGAAATGGTTTTTTAGTAGTTAAGTATGTGATGAAAAGGGCTGAATACGCCCTTATTATTAAAGGAAATAGGAAACCAAGGGAGATTA
>JAAUTT010000384.1 GCA_012031335.1 Bacteroidales bacterium
CATGATACTACTATAATTTCATGTCAAAAGGTACAGATTCTCCAAGTCCGTTCCATCCGTCTTCAACAGATAAATTAAAGGCGCCATTACTAATTGACTTATTTCCATCCTTATTCATAATATAATTGATCCGTGCTCTGTCAATCCCTGTTATTGTTAAAGAAACAGAGGTATTGTTAGAAATATCAACATTTGGAGTAGCATTGGTAAGAGTATAGGAATGAACGCCATTGCTTATCGAAATTTTTGTAACATCTATATCGTTACCCGCAAGAGAAACCAGATTCTTACCGGTAATATTAAGATTACCAGTTGCAAAATTGTAATTGGCTGAGATAACTTCGGGTGAGATAACACCTGTAACTGTTATTCCGGTTATTGACTCAAAAGTATTTCCCCAGGTTACAGGGTTATTCCAATCATCGCTAAATTCAATTTTATAGCTTGTATTTTGGAAAGAGGAAGTACCATTTCTGTTAAATATATCGTTTGTATTCGTAACATCGGACCCGCTAAGCAAGAGAACAATTGTCGTCGGGCTAGTTAATTTAATATCGTAATTTCCAACAAGTGTGTAACTTGTATTATTACCTCCGAACAAAGTAATAGTTCCTGGCTTGATATCGGTTGTTGGATCAATAAAAGAAGCAAAACCGTTTCCACCTATACTAAGTTCCTTGGAAGCAGCATTGTAAGAAACGGATGATATATCAGGAAGATTATAATTATTAACGGAAACTTGTTTTCCTGTTAAATCAGCTTCACTAAATCCATTCCATTTTTCCTGAACCTGTATACGATAATTATTTCCAGCTACGGATGCAGTTCCGTTTTTATTCAGGAATGAATTTAATTTAACTTTGTCGATGGGGGAAACATTAATAGTAGCAGAAGAACTACTGGTAATGTCGACATTTGGAGTATTGGAAGTTAAAGTATACGATAATATTCCATCACTTATTGTAATTTTTGTTACATCAATATCACTACCTGATATTGATTGAAAATCACTACCACTAATTGTTAGTTGCCCTAAACCTGAATTATAGGTCGCCGAATTTAAAACTGGCTGTGCAACACCCGATACAGTTACCGGGTTTCCAATATCTTCAATATTTATGGACTGGGCAGCCCCAATACACCAGTTATCTGCCAGGTTAACCTGAAATGGGGTATTATCCCAGGCAAAACTCCCATTGCGGTTAAGTAAACTTTCCACCTGAGTTCTCGATGAACCTGACAAAGCAATACTGAAGCCGGTTTCATCAGCAATATCCTCATTAAAGGAACTATTTAAAGTATATGCCGAAGAAGCGCCTCCATTTCCAATCACTGATATTTTACTGGCATCAATATCATTTTCAGTCCCGGAAACAGATGCCAGATAATTCCCTGAAAACTGTAAAATGCCTGTTGAGGCATCATAAGTAACAGTTGTAATCTGCGGTTTAGTGTAACCACTTACATCGATGGAGTTACCTGATAAATCGGCTTCTCCAAAGCCGTTCCAGCTTTCCTGAACGGCAAGATTGTAATTATTTGAAGCATCGGATGATGTACCGTTATTATTCAGAATACTATTTATTCTCAATTTATCTGCTCCCGAAATTATCACTTCAACACGGGAACTGTTTGTAATATCCACAGAAGGGGTTGCAGCTGTAAGCTGATATGAAGAAACGCCATTACTAACAGTTAATTTAGTAACATCAATATCATTATCTGATCCGACTATGGATTTAAAATTAGTACCATTAATGGTTAGTTTCCCAGTCAAAAAATTATAGGTTGTATTTGTAATCTCCGGAGAAAAGACTCCCGACACCGTAACTGTTGATAAATTTGAAATAAAAAGGTCAGGATGTGCAATGGAATTCCAGTCTTCGGCAAAAGTGGCCATATAAGACTCTCCGCTCCAGGCTGAAAGGCCATTCTTATTTAAAATCAGATTTAGTGCATCTTTATCAGTGTTGGATAAGTTTACATGAAATGCACTTACGGAATCGACATCAACATTAGATGTATTGTTGCTGATTGCATAACTGTTACCTGACTGGCCCTGAAAAGTAAATTTGGTTACATCTATATCAAAACCACTTTCTCCTGCAACAAAACCCTTTCCTGCAAATGCAAGAATCCCTGTGGTAGCATTATAAGCAACAGATGTTATTTCGGGTTTCTGAAAACTATTAACAGTAATCGGTTTCCCGATAAGATCAGCCAATCCAGCACCAGAATTCCACGAAGCCTGAACTTTAATCAGAAAGGGATTAAAATTTAACGAAAAATTTCCATTGTTATTGAGTATTCTGTTTACAAAGGCTCTATCATTACCACCAACAATAATGGTTGCATTAAATGCATCTGCAACAGTACTCGTTGAATTTCCTGTAGTGGTGAGGACATATTGATCAATACCAATACTGATAATCACCTTATTGACATCTATTGCATTGCCGCCTGGAATAAAATTCATCCCAGAAATTTGAAGAACACCTGTACTTGAATTGTATGATGCGCTGTTAATTGTGGGTTGAGCAATGCCGGAGATGATCAGGATATTCGAAAGAAGAAAAACTATATAATATTTTAGTTTCATTTCAGTCAGGTTTTCTTTAATAAAACACAGGCAAATTAACAAAAGAATTATAACGCAGGGCATTTAAATAGGCCGCTGCTCCATAATTTTTGACTAATGTTAATATTATGTCGACCGGAATTAGGGAAGAATCTCGGGGGTTTTAAATAAACTGGCTTTTGAGGTACCCTTTGAATAAACACTCCCACCAATAATTACATTACGATTACTTATCACTCCCGAAATACCTTTTTGATTATCCCGCGAACCAAAAGTATTTCTCGACAAGATATTAAAATTATTATCCAAAGCATAAACGAGAATATCCTCGTTGCTTTGCTCATTAAAAGCTGTTCCAATTATGATAAGCGATCCGTTTTCATAAATTATATCCGACGGGGTTTCTGAAATAGTCGCAGAAATTTGTTTCTCCTGGATCACAGATAGATCCTCACTTATCTTCCAGATATAAATATTATTTTTATTATCCGAAATTTGTGAAGTTCCTAGTATAAAAATTTCACCTGTTGGCGCTCTGAGGGCTTTAATTCCTTTTTCTTTTCCGGTTTTGAATAAGGTAACAAAATTCTCAATTCCTCTTGTTGACTTACGGATGATAAATATAAACACATCGGTTTTACCTGCTTCAATCAGGGATTGTGTTGTTCCAACCAGGAGCAGGTAATCATTATTTAGGGCAATAATATCATGCAATTCATCCGAAACACCAATGATACCATAATCGTGAGACCATATAGAATCTCCGTTTTGGGACAATACCAGTAACCAACCTTGCCGGCCTTTTATTGTAGCGTTTATACTCTCGGTAAAACCTGCAACATATATTTCACTAGCTGAAGAATAAACAGCATAAATTTTCTCGTCTTTTATCACCTCCTAAACGCCGGCTCCACATTTCCTCGCCATTGGGTGTGGTTTTAACAATAAAAGCATCGGTTTGCCCACCGCTGTTAACCGAATAACCTGCTGCAATAACATTATTATCCTGATCCAAAGTCAAATCGCAGCCTACATCTTCCTTATCATTTCCGTAAAATTTTGGAGACCAGTCAACTTCGTTTCCATATTTATCAGTTTTAATCAGAACCAAGTCCTTTTGAATTGTACCGGTAAGATAATATTCATCTCCTGATTCTAATACAGCATTAATACTATCAGTTAAGGAGCCTCCAAAAACCTTTAGAAAGTAGTCGGCCTGAGAACTGCTAATTTCTGTATCCTTCTTGCAGGAGCAAATAAATGCAGAAATGATTAATATTGAAATAAGATGTTTATTCATCCTTCCTTATCAATTATTGTTGGGAACTACTGTATTCTTGACCGTTTTATAAAATATATAAGAATACCCGATTGTAAATGCAAAATTGTTCAGTTTTATTTTATCATCGATAAAATTATAGTAGAACAGATTTTCCTTATCCGAATATCGGGTATCGTCTTTAATATAATTGGTTAACCCTTTGGTGTATATAAAATTAGCACGAATGTATCCGGTATTAACTTTATATCTTATTCCAACTCCAGCAAGTACTGAATAACTGGCTCTTATACGGGAATCGGTTATATCCTTTTCAACTCCGCTTAAATCTGAAATATTAGTTTCAACAAGACTTCTTCGTGCAATTTCTCCTTTTGATTTCAATAAATAATTAAATTGCCCGCCAACAATTGCATAAGGTGTGAATTTCTTAAATTTCCCAAATGAATAGTTATAATAGTGCGGCACAACTATTTGCTGCATTTTTTCAGTGAATGATAGCAGTTCCTGATCAAAATTCATTTGTTCTTCAACTTCATAACCTGCATATGTGTAACCCAACCCAAGTGTAATCCAGGAGTGTGTATTAATGTATTTCTCAAAAGACAACCGGATTCCTGTTTTAATTCCTCCGGGTTTATATTCTGAATTAAGATTATGCAAATTATTTGTTGAATAATGCTCCAGTACCGAAACGTTGGTAAAGTTAAGTCCTGTATTTACACTGAATGAGTAAAGTGGAATTGTCTGAAATTGCCGGTACAAATTGGTAAATTCAACCGGATCATTGGTTTGAAGTTCATATTCAGGATATTTTGATAATAATGCCAACATAGCATTTTCAGCTTTTTCCTGGTTATAATCGAAAAGGTAAACCTGAATTAACAACCGATATGCCTGAATAGTCTGCTCCTTGTTAAAACCAATTTTGAGACATGAGTCGAGCATTGATGGGATTTCTTCAATGAGTCCGTTATCGAAAAGTTCCTGAGCTTTCTTTAATTTTGAAACACAGGGCGTTTCCTGTGAATAGGCTGTTTTCACAGAAAGGAGAAATACAATCAAAAGTATTAAAGGGGCAAGACAGGATATTTTAAAATTTCTATTCACAAGGCTTTTCATATTTAATATCAGAACCAATATAACTATTCCATTCTTCCTGAGTTAAAGCTCTGCTTATTTTACTGCACAACTGATCAGAAAGTACCTTTGACTGAGCAGGCCAAACATTGATATACTCGCCCGTTTTATTGGGCGCTGTAATTAATTTCTTGTTATCGTTTGTAAATATAAGTGAAAATACCTGAGCTGTTTCATTCATTACAATAGGATTTGTTGAAAAAAATCTCATATCGTAAACATAAATATTTTTATCCAGACTGGATGAAGCTACAAATTCTCCCGATGGACTAAACGCAATATCTGTAACTCGCACTGAATGTGGCTGTAACATCCTCACCAATTTACGAGAATATGGATTCCAGAATTTAAGCTTACCGTTTATGTCTCCCGAAACAAGCGTTAATCCATTGGGGCTAAATGAAAGTGCGTGGATTGCAGCCTTATCATCCTG
>JAAUTT010000385.1 GCA_012031335.1 Bacteroidales bacterium
TATTCATTATGCCTGATTCATTAAAAAACCAATGAAATCTTATTAACCAGGCTTTTCGCGGATAATTATCATCAGGTATACCCTTCTTTTAACCTAAGGAATTTAAATTCGCTATCTTTGCCCAAACATGAGCAACTGCAAATGTCGACTGACGATAAAATACTGGTAGCCCGTCTGCGGGAAAATGACCGGAAGGCATTCGATACCTTGTTTCATGCTTATTATGCTAAAGTTTCCCACCTGGCTTATCGGTTTTTACATTCACAAGAGGATGCTGAAGAAATTGCCCAGCAAACTTTTATCGCTATTTGGGAAAACAGATATAAATTGACGGGGAAAAATCTTTCCCTGCTTATATTCAATCTATAGCCCGACATCTTATATACAACCAACTTAAAAGAGCAGTTTATAAACAGCGGTTTATCGACTTGTCGCTTCAGAAGGGCGAAATATCCGAAAACCTGGCCGAAGAATACATTCATTTTCGTGAACTACAGCAGATACTCGAAAATGCCGTGTCGGAACTCCCTCCACGGAGGCGCGAAATATTTAACCTGAGCCGCAACGAAGGCTTGTCGTATAAAGAAATTGCCAGTCGTTTATCGGTACAGGAGAGTACTGTCAATACCCAAATCAGCAAAGCTATTGAATTTTTGAGAGAAAAACTCAAAGACTACAGACTTACACTCTGGATATTCTGATCATTATATATTTTAACCTTTTGGCTTTTTCTTTACCTTGGATTGTTCTTCCAGAAACCGGTAACGGCAAATTTCCGTAATCAGCTCCGCCGGTAAGGGCTGGTCCAACGAAAACTGAATAGCGCCTTTGGATGTTTTATATGCGGCAAGTTCTTCCCTGAATGCTTCAATCCCGGTATTGGTAGGGTAAAATCCCACATGTTTCGTATGTACCATGAAATAGTACAGCACCTTACCGTATTTGTAAGCTGGCATATTATAACTGATAACTTCTTCAGCCTCTGGAACGGCTTTTTTCAGGATCAAACGCATATCGTCGGCCTTTGCTCTTTGCGCCGCATTCAGTGTATTCAGGTAGGCATCAACTGTGGGAAATTTTATGGATTCCATCGTAAAGCTTTTTTATTTTAATACAACAATTTTATACTGTTAATGAGCCTGTCTCATAAGTCCCAAATTACAATTTAAACATAATTCCATTTAGACAGATTAATTTCGATGTTATTTAGTTAAGGCATTTTCAGGAAATAAAAGCACACCCATTCAGAAAATTGATTAAGGCTGAAAGCCTTATAACACCAGCACAAGGCAACGCCCTATAAAACATAATACGGTTAAAGGCTGAAGGCCTTAGAGCATCAGCACAAGGCATATCCTTCATCCTATTCAACCTGGTTAAGGCTGAAAGCCTTAGAGCACTAGCATAGGGCAACGCCCTATGAATTAAAATACCGTTAACGAAGCCCTGAAGGGGCGATAGCAAATCCTTAATCCCATACATCCTTCATCATAACCAATCTTATATTTTTGAAGGAATGTCCTGTATTCATGCTGAAAAGAAACCTTCTTATGATGTTCTTCCTGATTCATTATTTAGTTAACAACAACAACAATTTCAGTTGGATTAACAGAGAAAATCCCATATCCACTTTGCCAGTAAAAGTCAGAATAATTACACAATGACAATAAGTAGTATTTAAAATTAACTTTTTACAAAGCTAAAATACCGGTGGTCAGATGCATCTTCCGTAGTTATTTCACCATAAGTGGCTTACTTCGTTCCGAAACGCCGTTCTCATTTAACGCTTCGATGGAGAAATAATAAGTTTCATCTTTGGTCATCCCCCGGAAGTCGTATTCGGCAGCACCGTAAACGGTTATACAGTTATAGAGTTTCGCAGAATCAACGCCAAAATATATATGATATCCATAGGTATCGGGCGAGGCTTTCCAATTTATAACAGCATTTCTGGAATCGGACACCGAACGGTTTACAATAAAATTCTTCACCGGCTCAGGTTTCTTTCCCAACCCTTTACCAAATACCCGGAATCCTGAAATGGCAAACTTACCTGTAGCCATATGTATATTTTCAATTTTAAGATAGCGGGTCATCACTGGTTTTGTGAGTTCTACATAATCGTGCGGGGTATCTTTATCGTTATAGCTCTTGTCAATAAGCACTATCCAGTCGGTGCCGTTTTCGGAGGCAAATATCCGGTACTGATGATACATATCCATGGCTTTGCCCCGCTGGTTCGACTTATGATCGGCATAGTTAACCTGTATGGCATTCACCTGTTTCGTTCCGCCCAGGTCTACCTGCAACCACTCACCGGGCCTCGCGGTTCGGGCACTCCAGTAGGTCCTGATATCCTCATCAAATGCCAGCTCGGGTTTATAGGTGCTATCTACTGATGAGGCAGTGCAGTTTTTATTGTACGAGAGTAGCATCCATCCTGTAAATCGTCCCCGGGTATGGTCGGCTGTTTCGAGTGGTATGGTGGTAGGGTAATCGCCGAATGATGTGATGGTATACATCACTCCGTCGTTGTCGAAGCCTGCGGGATACATGCCAATTCTCCGTTCGAACTTATATTTCACCGATATCATACATGTTCCCGTATGCCAGTAGTTACCGTAGTTATCGCGAAAGGTGTTGCCATGACCGCATCCCATGATAAAACCGCCTGGTTTATAGGCGAAGGGATTATGCTTTTGATATTGAAAGGGTCCCATCGGCGACCTGGAAGTATATACCCCGTCGGCATACACCTTAAACTCGGTTCCCGGTGCTCCGTATTGGTAATAGTAAGTATCGTTGTGTTTTGTTACCCAGGCACCCTCGATAAAATGTCCCCAGGGAGCCACGGGGGCATCGTTGTTCATCCCAAAACGCTCCCATCCATGGATCTCAGGCTTCAGCCCCACAAGTTCCTTAATCCTTCCCACTGCCTTTTGCTTCTCCAGAATATCGGTGGCCTTATATACAGGCTCATAATCCTTTTGGTCTCCTAGGGGCAGGAAAGTTTTGGGGTCGAGTTCCACTCCTTTGGTCGGTAGTGTTCCGCTCGAACCGTAATACAGATACAACCGCTTATCGTCGTCGTACAGTAAACCTGGATCCCAGGCTGGCAGACGGGTGGAATCGACAAGGCGTTGCCAGCGGCCCGATTTGGGATTGGTGGTAAACCAAACGGGCAGACTTTCGTAGGTAGAGCCCATGAGAAAAAGGGTATCGTTCATCACCACGGCTGCCGGAGCACAGAGATCGTCCTGGTAGGGAAGTCGCTGCAAACTGGAATATACAAAATGCCATTCTCCAAGGTCGCTCGACCAGTATAATCCCGACTGGTTAGTAGCAAAGAGATAATATTCTCCCTTGTATGGTATAATCACAGGGTCGGCTGTTGAACGGAATGGGTTAGGCCTGGAATTGTTGTTGTCGAATTCGAAAGTATAATCGATGTTCAAGGGATTGCAATAAGTGCGGGCCTTAACATTGGGGTTATACCAGGGGGTGACATATCGGGTGGGAACCTGGGCTTTAACAGTAACAAAGAAACAGGTAAGGATAAGCAGCAGTAGTATCCGGGTTGTCATGGGCATCGTTTTATTTGGTATAAATTTATGAAATATTCATGATCCGAAAAGATCATCTGCCGAACGAAGAGCAATCCATTATGAAAATTTATTTTCAGAGGTCTTTCAGGATTCAACTGATCTTAGATAAAGAATTCGGACATGATGGAAATGCCCATTATCCAATAATCCACCTCGAAAATAACCCTTCAAAGTAAAAATATTTTGAACACCTCTGTCTTTAACACTTTTTCATAAATCTGCATAGGGTAAATTTGTCCGAAAGGATTATCTTGCTTATAAATTTCGCTGTCATGAACCTGAAACCTGCCTTGCTTACCTTTTTTGGTTTGATTGTTATCCTTGTGCAATTATCTGCGCAACAAGCTCCTGCTGTAAAAGAATTTAATTCGGTCGATTCGGCCCTGGTAGCTCCACTGGAAGTAAAGCACCTCAACCTCACCGGTCAGAACCTGGCTTCCTTCCCCTTGGATATTCTGAAATTGAAAAACCTCGAAGTTTTAAATCTTTCATCCAATCAAATTCCCCTTATACCGGCCAATATCCAACAGCTGACTAACCTGAAGGAAATTAACCTGGGTGAGAACCCATCCATGAAATGGAATAAAACACTTGAAAACCTTGCCGGATGTAAAAATCTTATCAAGCTGGGACTCTATGCCAACGAACTCGAAAAGCTTCCTGTATCTCTGGCAAAACTCCAGCAGCTCACCAGCCTGGAAGTTTATAACAATAAGTTTGAAATTTTTCCTGAAGTTATACTTAGTCTTACTAACCTTGAAAACCTGGATATCCACTATAACCACATTGCCAGTTTGCCGGTATCCATTAACCGTTTGAAAAAACTCCGCAATCTCGATGTTACCGAAAATCAGCTTACTACTTTGCCTGCTTCTGTGTCGGGCCTGGATAGCCTTCGAACCCTCAACCTTACCTGGAATAGGTTCACCGCCTTTCCGCTGCAAACCCTTGCAATCCCCCATCTGAGAAGTTTGAACCTTCAGAAAAACAAATTAGGTGTAATACCTGCTGAGGCAGGAAATTTTTCCATGCTCGAAGAGCTGAACCTCGAAGAGACAGGCATCCGCAGTATCCCAAATGAGATTGGCCGCATAAAATCTTTGAAAACACTTAATCTGAACCATAATAATATTGAAAATACAAGCGATCTTATCCTTAAGCTATCGCAGATCGGGAACTTCGAAAACCTCACCCTGTTTCATTGCGGTTTGACCAGCTTACCCGATAATATAAACCTGTTAACGCATCTCCGCCGGCTGGAGGTGCACGAAAACGAGCTTACCCGGCTTCCTCCTTCCATTTATACCATGAAGGAACTCCGGGTGCTGGTACTCTGGCAAACCGGATTAAACGATATCTCCAATGAAATTCAAAACCTGAGTCAGCTTGAGGTCCTGGTCCTGGGAAATAATAACCTTGATAAAATGCCTGAAAGTATTACCACGCTAAAGAAACTGGTGTATCTCGACCTGTGGAATAACAACCTGAGCCAGGAAAGTATTGACAACCTCCGTAAAGCCATGCCCTGGACCTATGTAAGCCTGGAATAGCTCCCGCCTTCATCTGGGTATTATTCATCCCAGCCTGTTCCCCTTCGAGCTTCCAGCTTCCAGCATGGAGCTTTCCCCTCCCTCTGCGGTCCTCCTTATATTCTCCGTGCAACTCCGTGTTCCTATATTTCCTCCTTACAAAATTTCAAAACACACAGTCCCTTTTTACCGAAATGTAACTATAGCACCACCTGGTTATAGCCCCTTTTCAAGGGGTTGGGGTTTCATCATTTTCTTCATTCCTCTCCTTCGAGCTTCCCCTCGAGCTCCCTTC
>JAAUTT010000386.1 GCA_012031335.1 Bacteroidales bacterium
TTCAATTGTCCCAAATACAATTAAATTTCTTTTGTCTGATAAATCCCATGTCAGAGCTTCCTTATCTGTGATGATTGGTGTATTATAAAAAAACATATTTCTAAAGTCTTCAACAAACTTATTTAAATTCTTTTGCAATTCTTCATTCTTTTCACCTGTTGAAATAATTATAAAATCAACTCTGCCCGAACTAAAATTCAAATTACCTAAAAAGTCAGCAGTGTAATCCTTTACCCTGGCTTTTTCAAAGGCATTCAAAAGTAACGGGAAAAAATCGTCAAATACTTTATATTTACTACGGTTACTTTCATAAATATTCAATTGTTCACAAATTGGTTCAATATAAATAAATGATTTCCCGATAACTTCTGATTGAAATAACGATTTGGCATCTTTATCCCCGTATCGTTTTGCAGTCAGGCGAATTGTAATTGCCCGAATAATATGCTCATTCACTACTGAAGTCCAATTGGAATATGCTTGGGCAGCCATAGCAGATTTTATGGGATTAAAAAGTAAGGGTTCATAAATCTTCACCTTTTCAATATATTGATCGGTAAGATGATTAATGAAAGAATGGCTGAATTCGTGCCACACTATATTTCGAAAATGATCTTCCGATCCAAATTGCATTACTTCATTATTATTATCAATCGGACTCATTACATTATAAATAGCATAATTATTACCTTCCGGAATATTGATACCGTAAAAGCCTGATCCCAATTGTGACAGAATAATATTGTAACTGCTCTTTTTTTATGCCATAATAATTTTCAATAGTTTTTTATTTTCGTCAAAATTTTTTTAAATGGCTTGTTACTGAATCCAATAATGAATGGTAGGATATTTTATGCTTCTCAAAAAATGAATAAAAGTTTGTTTTCTCAGAAAATTTCCGACATAAAGTAAAAAATTTCCCGAGTTTATCCTGATCACCTGCCCTTTTTACCAATTCTTCAGGTATGTTTTGAGTAATATTAAATGAATCAGATAAATATAAGATTACATTTACCGGAGCATCGTAATTAAATCCATTTTGTGCTAATTCTCTAAAAAATGTAACTGCTTCATCGTTTTTATATTCGCCAAAAAAAAGATTGATATCATTTTTGTACTGACAGGAATAATTGTTAAGAAGGTTGTAATCGCCCAAATATTGAATTATGTTTAATAATTCAATACGACTATCAATCATGATGTTTAAGGAATTTACAGTAACTTTTACCTGTGCAGATTTAGCTGTAAAATTACACATTAATAAAACGCTTATGCTAAGATACTTTAAACGGTTGACTTTCATATTATTTGTATTTTAATTTGCAATGTCAAATGATCCTCAAATTTCAATATAGCTATTTTAAATAATTACTATTTCATCAGTTTCAATCAATTCATCGTCGCTAAGATTATCTTTTTTATTTATATTAACTAACCTGGCTTTCCCTTTTAGATTTATTACAGAATCAGATTCCTCAATAATATCTGCTGTATATTTAAGATTTTCATCTATTAACATATCCTTGGATATTCAACAATAACCTTTTTTGTCAAAAATTTTCCTTTTATAAACAAGGCGTTGCAATTCACGTTTTTTTCTATCAAGGGCAATCAATCTAATATTAGTCACTTTTACTCCATTTAATGTAAAATTTACATCCCTTCCTATAGTTAATCCTTTTTCATCCATACAACCGAGACATGTAAAATCTGAATAATACAAATTCTGTTCTGTTGAATCCTTATTTTCCCTTTTTTGTTGTAGTAAGTATTTATTTTGATGTTTTATATTTGGATTAATAAAGAATATTCCAACAACTATTACTGAAATGATAATTAATAAAATTGTTATTTTTCTCTTAGTGTTTGTTCCTAAATAAAATAAATTAAGAAAATTTCTATAGATTCGCTCAAACCATGGAGACTTAATGCCAGTCGCATTAGTAGAAAGTCCAATCAAATCTGCTTCTTTACAACACAGAGTATCAAGAATTAATTTTAATGTGTAACTTCTCGGAATTCCCTCTCCTGATTCAATCCTTTGAAGTGTCCGAATGCTAATGTTGCATTTAGCAGAAAACTCTTCTTGAGTAAATCCTCTATGTTTTCTCAATTCAATCAATCTTCTACCTAAATTTGGTTGATCTATCATTTCGACAAAATTATATATAAACCTAAAAGTGTTTTACGACAATTATCCGACAATTATCCGACAATTATCCGACAATTATCTGACAATTATCCGACAATTATCTGACAATTCATTAATTCTATTGATGAAACACTATTTGTATGGATTTATTAAGTTGTGCCTAACGTTTGGCGGTAAGAAATCGTTGGGGTGAACGGGCTGCGTTCGTATCCACCGTTACTGATGCTTGGGCGAGGCAGTATGTTGACTGACCTACTGCACCCCCATTGTTTTTACCGCGTGTTGTGTGCAGTTTTTTATTCATCTTCAGGTATAAATCCCTTATTAAATTTATCAATCAGCTCTATAATTTCAACTTTTTTAGAATCCTCCCCTATGTCAAGGCAAAATATTTTCTCAATCAATTCAGTCTCATGAAATGCAGAATATGATGCAAACCAGAGTCCATCAGGAATATCCTTATGCCAAGTAGTCATAACTTGATGATTCGGCAAATGGAGTTTTTCAATTTCTGTTTCTCTAATCACCAAATTTTCATCTATCAAGTCATGCATTTTTTCACCAAATGTTCCAATACAACAAGCATAACATCCATTTTTATCAATCATTTTCCTTGCTATTTCGTCAAGTATGTTTGAATTATCAGACTCTACCAAACCAACAAACAACCAATTTGAATCAGGCAAGAACTCTGACCAATTAATCTCTAAATCATGTTTTTGATACAAGACTTCTCGCTCGTTTATATAACCTAATTTCTCCAAAATCTAAATATTAAGAAGGTTTTCATCAAACCACACATCCTCATAATTATTTCCATCAATCAAGAATCGATATCCTGCCGGCAAATCTAAGTACTCAGTCAAATCTGATTTTATGTATTTGTCAAGGTGTTTTATGCAAATCGGCGAAAAAAAATCTGCGGAGTCCGAATAATCTCCTGACCAAATATACCATCATTTGTGTTTTCTTCAGCTGGGTGTCTCAATCCATGTATTACTCCGTTTCCCAAAGAATCAATTGCTAATCCTATGACTGAATCGGGGGTTGGTCTATCAGGTTTTGCACCTATCCATTCGCAAACTGTTTCTTTTTTTCTAACTTTCATTTATCAATCAGTTAAGTGTCTGGGTGTCTTGCCAAATTGCACACAACGGTCGAGTGTATGTGCCGTAAGGGATTGCGGAGTAATTTCCTGTCCACCGACACGAAAGTTTGAGCGGACTACAATGCTTGAATACCCACTGAAACCCTTATGACATATACACTTTGTTAGCGTTTCGTGCTTTGTTTTACTGTCAGTCATTTTTTCTGTTTTGTAAATTCGGGTATATTCTAAATTTCTTTATAATTGGTTTGGATTGAAATTTTTATTGAAAACAATGTCTTTCATAATTATTCAATTAGCTTATTTTTAAATGAATTAACAAATAGCACATTACCTAAATCGTTGTAACCTTCAAAAATGTTAGTCTCCAAATGCTTAATGCTATCCTCGTGAAATCCAATTATTGTTAGTCCGGCATTGACAGAGTATGAGTTAATTATTGATTTGTATGGTTTTCCTTCTTCCTCAATTAGTATTTTAACGTTTTGCGTAGTTATTGGGAGTCGTCCTTTCTCAATCAGTTCGTTCATTTGTTTTTTCACTTCAACAATTTCGCCTTGTTTGCATATTTCAAAAATCTTAATATCAGATTTTTTCCAATCGGGGTGTCCAAGTAATATGAAACTTAGAATAATCATTAAGTTTGCATTTTCTGTGTCAGTAGTTTTAATCCAAATATGAATTCCATTTTTATAAATGATAGGTTTTCTGCTTGATGCTAGAATACAAACATCAAAATTACCAGAATTTATCAGCTTAAAATTGTCGATAATATCCACTAATCCATCAGGGTTTTCTTTGTCATACTCCAGTATAAGCATATTATTTTCCATACCCGAAATGCTAGGAATTTGAATTGCTTGTGCTATTGCAGAGGTATATGAAGGGGAAATAATTGTGTCAATATAGACGTGGCTATTATCACCGTAGTTGTGTATTAAACGGCTTAATTCCTGTTGCGATTTTTCGAACGAATTTTTTGAGCAGTATTCTTCAATTCTATGTAAATACATTCCAAACCCATATTTATATGAAATCCAATTTGTTAATTTAAATGCGCTGTCGCGATTAAAGGAGTTTTTTGAAATACATATTACGCTTGGCCGCCAATCGGTCGAAGATTTCACAATCTTGCTCTTTTGCAGGTAAAGTTGAAGGTTCCTGTTGACCTGAAAAATCGTATTGGTAAAAATTGATGATAAACCTTTTCTGTTTTTATGAACGTAGTTGATATATATATAAAGAAGAGTAATTGCAGAAAAGGCGAAAAGGCTGTACACCATACTTATTTTAAACATTACCCAAACCGAAGTTACAAAACCAATTAAGCGATATAAACCATTTCGATTTAAATGATGGCCTGTACGATGGGGATGACCCAAAGTGATTGAGAAATGATATTAAGCAAAGCGAGCCGTACGTAATCATAAAGAACATCGAAATAATTTGGGCAACAACATCAACATTTCCTAAAGCCACAAATACCAGTGCAATTGTACAAGTTATTAGCGAAGCGTTTACAGGTTCTTCGTCTTTTTTTCTTGATTGGCTTAACCAGCGATTGATAAGTTTAACTGGAAAAGATTTGTCATTGGCTAAAGCTTGTAATGTACGTGGGGCAACCATCACCGAGCCTAAAGCAGAAGAAATAGTAGATGCAGCAAGCCCAAGTGGTACGACTATCCACCCAAAAAGTGCTATTTTGCTCATTACAAACTGATTGTTGGTTAATTCTTCAGGGGTTGCTGAACTGGCCAATTTATAAGAAATGAAAAAGTAAATAATCATTCCCAACACTGTTGCTGCAATGGTACCGATTGGAATTGATTTAGCCGGATTTTTCAAATCGCCTGAAAGGCCAACTCCTGCTGTCATTCCAGTGAAAGCAGGGAATATAATGGCAAATACCAGATAGAATTGCCCTGAGTTCCTAAATTCTGCATTAGCAAAGTTGAAACTAAATTCATTGGCCGTTGCAGGGCTTCCTAAGAAAAATAGCACAATAGATATAGCAAGTATTGTTACTACATAATAGAGTGCTTTGACACCTAAATTTGCACCCTTTCTGAGAATTATTGCTGACAAAATAAGCATAAATTGGGGATGCTTATTGCTTGGCGGGGTAGTGTAAAATTGTAAGTTTGCTTTATGTTGTCAAAAAGG
>JAAUTT010000387.1 GCA_012031335.1 Bacteroidales bacterium
ATCTTATCAGCAGCGGAACTCACAACTGGAATTTCTGGAAAAACTGTCTTCCTAAAACTTTAAAATTTATGAGCAACAACTATGAATAATTATCATACATTTAAATATCAACTATTAACAATTAAAATAAAAACACATATGAGAAAAAGTATTCTGGCAACAATAATCTTAACTGTTATATCCTTAGGATCCAATGCCCAGCAGGCCTTATGGGGCGGAGATGAAATTATTTCTCCTGAAATAAATGCTAATAATTCAGTCACCTTTCGATTTATTGCCGAAAATGCCAAAGAGGTAAAAATTTCGGGCGACTGGCTTCCTGCCGATGGTTGGAAACCAGGAACAGCGGCAATGACACGGGGTGAAAAAGGGGTTTGGACTTACACAACCGATGTTTTGCCTTCTGAATTGTATAGCTACAGTTTTATAGTTGACGGAATTCGTTGTACCGATCCTAACAACGTTTATTTAATTCGCGATGTAGCCTCGGTGACCAATGTTTTTATCGTCGGCAATGGTCAGGCCGACCTTTACAAAGTGAATTCAGTACCTCATGGCACTGTTGCCCGCCGCTGGTATGATTCTCCGGGGAATGGCAATAAACGTCGCTTAACCATCTATACTCCGGCTGGTTATGAAACGAGCAAAGAAAAATACCCTGTTCTTTACCTGCTGCATGGTATGGGTGGCGACGAAGAGGCATGGATAGCGCTTGGACGCACTGCACAAATCCTCGACAACCTTATTGCTCAGGGAAAAGCTAAACCAATGATTGTAGTTATGACCAATGGTAATGTTGCCCAGGAAGCCGCTCCGGGTGAATCGAGTTTGAATATGTACAAACCTACCATGCAATTGCCGAATACAATGGATGGTAAATTCGAAGAAACGTTTCAGGATATTATCAGGTTCATCGAAACAAGTTACCGTGTAAAGACCGATAAGGCAAACAGAGCCATTGCCGGTTTATCTATGGGGGGATATCATGCTCTTCATATCTCGCGTTATTATCCTAACACATTCGATTATATCGGTTTTATTTTCGGCAGCCATTATGCCCAACGATAAAGTAAAATCGAAAGTTTACGAAAACTTCGAGGCAACCTTAAAAGCACAAAAAGAAAATGGTTATAAACTTTACTGGATAGGAATGGGAAAAACCGATTTCCTTTATAAAGCTGGTGTTGAATATCGTGCAAAACTCGACCAGTTAGGCATGAAATACACCTACGTTGAGTCGGAAGGCGGACATACCTGGAGAAACTGGCGGGTCTATCTTTCCCAGTTTGTGCCTTTACTTTTTAAATAAGCTCATAATGAAATCAATTTTCTAAGTGATTTAGGCAGCCAGGTTAATGTATTCCTCTACCCTATCGCAAACAGCTCGAATATCTTGATAAAATAAACGGATATTAAAAATAGTGCCGTTACACCTGAAAACAAGCAACAAACTGTGTAATAATTGGTAAGTCTTTGAATCAGACTGACTACTTTTTTACACAGTTTGTTTCAGAAAATACGCATTTACCCTCTAAGCTTTCTGTATTTCTCAGGTGTATAGGAAGTTGACTTTCTGAATATCCTCGAAAAATAGGATGTACTTCTGAATCCTGTCTGTTCAATTATTTCCTTGTGTCCCATTTCGGTGGTTAACAACAAAAACTGAGCTCTCTCCAACCGTTTCCGTATAATAAAATCGCAGGGAGCCATGCCAATGATAGATTTAAAAACCTTTGAAAAATGATCCTTGGATAAACAGGCAATTCCTGCCAGGGTTTCAATATTTATTCCTTTATGAAGGTTATCCTGAATATACTGTAATATAGGTTGAATATTGTACTTAAGCATACTGTTCATATTCTGCTGTAATTCCGGTTCCACAAACCGGGAGAATATCATCTGTAAAATGCCATGAGTTTCAAGATGATGACTCGCCGAGCGATAACTAACCTTTTTATTCAGCCAGACTTTTTTTGATAAACTTCGGGATGATGATGAGGAAGTTGTAAATCGGGATTTAACCCTAAAATACGATCGAAAAGATAGTAATCGGGTGTAGTCGCTTTTATCTTGAATTTGCACGAATAGATACTGAAAGGACTAAGTCCGTTGGGAAGATCGATACTACAATGAATATAATAGTGTGACAAGCCTGTACCGAAAAAATAAGTACACGATTCAAATGCCGGGATAAGGTACATATTTCCGGCTTCGAGCGGTATTTTATTGTTACCAATATGTAAAGAACCAGCTCCCTCAGTAATTAAGTAAATTCGCGAAAATGGACTAATAATATCAGTATAGTCCGAATCCTGAGAAAAACTGAATAATGCAATATTTCGAAGATGAAAATTCAAGAGGACATTTATCTGTTCCGATACCATTATATTTTAATATGTGATAATTAAGCTTTCAAAACATTTGAAACATTGATTTTTTAAACTTAAACGATTTCGCGGAAATGTACAAGTATTTGACTGAATTAGTCAAGATATTCAAAGGTGCATTAGCTATGTTTGTTAAAGTATTCTTATACAAAAGAATGCTGTTTAATTACAACAACTAACTAAACCGCTAAAAATGGATGCTGAAATATTATTTGGTATTCTACTGATTGCTACCGGTGCATTTTCTTCGGGTAGCTTTGCTGTACCTTTCGGAAAAATCAAGAACTGGAAATGGGAAACCTACTGGATGATATTTAGCACAGGAGCTTATATTATATTCCCGGTTATTGCTTGTCTTGTTTTAGCACCCGATTTTCTTGAAATCATCAGTGCAACATCCAAAAATACATTAATCCCGGTTTTACTTCTGGGAGCTGTTTACGGAATAGGTAACCTTTCTTTCGGATTGGCCCTTCGTTATCTGGGTTTATCTCTTGGCTATGCACTTTCGCTGGGCTTAATGCTGGCTATTGGAACTTTAATTCCGCCTATAATCGATGGCCGGTTGCAGATAATGATACAACAATCGGGAGGAATTCTGCTACTAATGGGAATTCTTGTTGCATGCACCGGGATAGCATTGTCGGCCTGGTCGGGTATGTTAAAAGATAAACATATTTCCGACTCAAAAAAACAGGAAACCATAAGTGAATTTAACTTTACAAAAGGAGTTCTGGCAGCCATATTGGTGGGATTTGCCGGATCGGCCATGTCTTTAGGTTTCGAACAAGGTCTTCCTATATCGCAAATGGCAGCATTAAAAGGTGTGGATCCACTTTTCACCATGATGCCTGTTTTGGTAGTTTTATTTTCCGGAACCTTTATTACAACTATTCTCTGGTGCGGATATCTGGGTTTCAAAAACAAATCTCTCAGGGAATATTTAAAAATTACTCCCATCAATCATTTAAAATACAATTATTTACTTGGATTATTGGCAGGCTTTTTATGGTTTGCCCAGTTTATTGTTTATGGTATGGGAAAGAGTAAAATGGGACCCTATACTTTTACTTCGTGGGGAATCCTTATGGCCTTGACCATTGTATTTGCAACCGTTTGGGGCCTCCTCCGAAAAGAATGGAAAGGCGCTCCGGCTAAAGTTTACATTTTGATGATTCTCTCGCTTTTTATTATTATCGCCTCATCTTTTATGATTGGAATTAGTGGTTCGAAATAGTTATTAACAATATTCAGTATTATGACCTCAAGAGAACGTGTATTAGCTGCAATAAATCATATACAACCCGATAAGGTTCCGGTAGATATGGGTTCAACACCCAGTTCGGGAATTTCAGCCATTGCTTATAGCAATCTGGTTAACTATATTGTACGTAACGATTTACCGGTTTTAATTTACGATGTTGTACAACAACTGGCTCAACCGGACATGACCATACTGGACCAGTTTGGAGTTGATGTACTCGATATCGGCAGAACTTTTAACAACCAACCATCGGATTGGGTTCCAATTTTAATGGCAAATGGCGCTCCAGCTTTCTACCCAAAGTGGTTTAAACCCGTCCAAATGCCCGATGGTTCCTTTCAAACATACGATATAGACGGTAAAACGATTCTTTCGCGGATGCCCATCGGAGCTACTTTTTTCGACCAGACCTATTTCCCATACGTGGATGGCTATCCGGATAATTACGATAACCTCGATACCGAAATGAGTCGTATCATGTGGGCCCGCGATGTCCATAGTCCCTGGGATCATGCCGGAGAGGCCGGTTTTTGGAAGCAATTACGGGATCGCACCTTGAACTTAAGACAAAATACAGATAAGGCCTTGCTGGTTGTTTGTGGGTGTAACCTCTTTGAATGGGGCACTTTCCTTCGTCGAATGGATAACTTCCTTATGGACTTAATGTGCGACACCTATAATGTTGAAAAACTGCTCGATCAGCTGATGATCAGGCATCTTGCTACGCTCGAAAAGGTTTGCAATGCAGTCGGAGACATTGTAGATATTATACGTTTTGGCGACGACCTGGGGATGACACAAGGCCCATTTATGGAGCCAGAAACATATCGTGAACTTTTTAAACCCAGGCATAAAATCCTGTGCGACTATGTAAAATCGCATAGTAAAATGCATACATTTATCCATTCCTGTGGCTCTATCTCCATGCTAATGCCCGATATGATCGAAGCTGGAATAGAAATATTCAACCCTGTTCAAACCAATGCATTTAATATGGCCCCCGACTTCCTGAAAAAAACCTTTGGGAAGGACTGTACCTTTTGGGGCGGAGGAATTGAAACAGTTGGAACATTAAACACCGGAACACCGAAAAAAATAAGAGATCAGGTTTTGGAGCGTCTTGAAATATTTTCTCCCGGAGGCGGATTCATTTTCAATACCGTTCACAATATCTTGCCCGACGTACCTCCACAAAACATAATAGCTATGTTCGAAGCAATTAAAGAATTCCAATTCAAAATCATAACCGGCCAAAAAATGGAAAAGAAAATTTTAATACTTGAAATATTCTTATTTTTTAATAGCAGGAATTGCAGCAGTTGTAATACCAAGAAATCTGTTTATCAGGGAACTACAATCGGAAGTAAATCGGAAGTGACTTTACCAAAGTTTACAGCACAAAAAGTCAGATTGGTGCTTAAAGAGTTTTCCGCAACACCTGGGATTTATGAAATGATTCTGTTGTAACTTTATCTCCAATTAAAACTTTACTATTTATCAAATAACCATTTAACAAACCTCTAATAAATGAAACGTTACGGACAAATAATCGGAGTTGATCCACAACAATTTGAGAAATACAAGGCATATCACGCTGCCGTTTGGCCCGAAGTATTGAAAATGATAGAGTTATGCAACATCCGTAACTATTCCATTTTTCACAAAGACGGATTACTTTTTGCTTACTTTGAGTATATAGGAACAATTTTGAAGCGACATGGCAAAATGCAGCACATCCAAAACACAGGATTGGTAGGGATAG
>JAAUTT010000388.1 GCA_012031335.1 Bacteroidales bacterium
TAAGCGAATTATCCAAAGGATTGTATTGTATAGGAATTCAGAATTCAAATCGGATTGTATGGAAAATGATTGTAAAAATGTAAAGAAGTCATATCATTGTCGATTAATTCAAGACTTTTTACAACTATAAGGTAGATTTTCGGATAATCAATGAAGTATCCAGGTTTATTTTTGTGTTTTCCTTCACATTTAGTTTTCGGTTGATTTGTTTAAGGAGCAAATCGGCTGCCGTTTTTCCAATTTCATTAATGGGTTGTGAAACGGTTGTTAACGGAGGGTCAATAAAGGCCGCAGCCGGTTCATCAGTGAAGCCCATAATGGAAATGTCAGCCGGAATTCGTATTCCATTTCTTTTTAAAACGCCAATAACCCCAAAAGCTACTGCATCACAAACACAAAATATGGCATCGGGCAATTCCTTCATTTGCACTATTTGTAATGCAGCATTCCCGCCGCTTTCGATCGAAAAATCGCTTTCAATTACCAGGTTTTCATTGTACCCCTGATTATTTTCTTTCAGGCAATCGATAAAACCCGATTTACGGTCATCGGTAAGTTTCAGCCCCGAAGGCCCTGAAATATGCACTATTCTTCGGCAACCTCGGGAAATCAAATATTCTGTTGCCATATAGGCACTTCTATAATCGTTCACCGAAACAC
This sequence comes from Bacteroidales bacterium, assembly GCA_012031335.1. The sequence continues at coordinate 661 of JAAUTT010000388.1, forward strand.
TTGGTATGTTAAGACCGGAACAAATACGGTTAAACATTACCAATGGAACCCCTTTTTTTCGAAGTTTTTCCAAATGTCCGAAGATGCTGGTTTGGCGTGAAAGCGAGATCATAATCCCGTCGACCCTGCTTCGCATCAGAGAATTTATATTGCTGATTTCCATCTCACAGGATTCGTTACTCTGGCAAGTCATCACATTATAACCTGCTGAAGAAAACACATCCTGAATTCCACTGATAGCCACTGAATAGAAAGGAATGCGAAATGATGGAATCACCACTCCTATGGTATATGTTTTGTGCTGACGCAGACCCATAGCTATGGAGCTTGGCTCAAAATCGAGTTCCCTGGCAAGTTCGAGTACTTTACGCCTTGTTTCCGGATTCACATCGTAGGTATCCCGAAAAGCCCTCGAAACTGTCGATTTCGACAAATTAAGACGACGTGCAATATCTATTATGGTCAGCTGTTTTTCGGGCACAACGATTAAAATTATTTTATACGAAAATAACAACTCCATCTATCAATACAAAAATAACAACCACATCTTGTAAAATATCTGGGTCATATCCACAAACTTTTAAGTTCTTCCGGTACCGTTCCCGCTGATTTTTTGGGGCAAATGTTTTTTTTGAATTGTTTTTTGTCCAAATTGCCTCTGAAAATTATGAATTATGAGGCAATTTTCATGTGTCGCCGGAATAGCTTTATTGTTCATTTTGTCATCGTGCAATACAGACAAAATCAGGGTATTCTACATAAATTCGTACCACCCCGGTTATCCTCCCAGTGATGAGCTGATGGATGCAATGATGAAAGATTTGCCTTCCGATAGTTTTGATATAACGGTGTGGTTCCTCGATTCCAAAAGGCAGCCCTCCGACGACAGTATAAAGGTAAAAACCGATTCAATCCTGAAACGGATAAAGTTGTATAAACCCGATGTAATCGCTGTTTCCGACGATAATGCCATGAAATACCTTATTGAACCGTATGCTGCAGATTTCAATATTCCTGTTGTTTATTGCGGAATCAATTGGTCGGCCGATCAATACAGGTTTCCAGATTCCAGGTTACCGGTATACTGGAAGTACTTCCTCTAAAAACGGCATTCGAAACCCTGAAGAATATCTTTCCACATTGCACATCTTTGGCTATAATTTCTGAAAATTCATTGTCAGAAAAAATAACACAGCCTTACTTGATACTTTGTACCGTAACTCGGGTTTAATTCCCGAATATTACCTCGTCGATAATTTCGCCGGTTGGAAAAAGGCCTTCGTTGAGGCTTCGGGCAGATGCGACCTGATTTATATGCCCACAAACGGGGCTATAAAGGATTGGAACAAGGAGGAAGCAATAAGTTTTGTTGCAGCCGGTATCTCAAAACCCATTTTTACCTGCGACGAATTTATGATGCCTTATGTTGTATTTGGCTTCACCAAAATTCCTGCTGAACAGGGGAGATGGGTGGCCAAGACGATTAAAAGAATTGCCGGAGGGGAAAAAATTGCCAATATATCGCAAACCCGGAATGAAGAAAGAAAAATCATGATAAATTACAATATGGCCGATAAAATCGGAGTTTACCCGGATACGAATTTTCTACCCGGGGCCACGAAATATAACGGTGAATAAACTAATAACTATCAATATGAAAATGAATAGAATTCAACAACTTGCCCTTGCTCTGCTGTTCATTCTTTACTTACAGGTAAAGGCACAATATCCTGTTTTCAGGGGCTGTCCGGTTACAGTCGATTTTTCGAAAAAGCTGCGGACCTGGGATGGTTTTGGGTTTAATTATGTAGAAACTGCCCAGACCATAGACTATAGCAAAGATGCCAAAGATTATGGCGGTTTCAGCATTTTAAATGAAGAATCGCGAAATCAGATTATCGACCTGGTTTTTGGTGAAGAAGGATTAAAAGTGGGGCTGGTAAAAATGTTTCTCGACCCGTTTCATCAAACCGAACCGGGTGGAATATTCAACCACGAAATGGCTACAGCCAATATGCGCTTGTTTGTGCGTATGGGATTGGAAAAGACCCGTGCCCGTGGTGACGATTTTCAAATTATAACCACGCTTTACGGGCCACCTGCCTATACAACCCTTCAAAAAACAATGCGGGGCCGCGATCTCGACCCTCAATACAAAACAGATCTCGCCAATTACATGATCGATTGGGCCAGGTTTCTGAAGGAAAAGAGAAATTTCCAATCAAAATACATCTCGCTGCACAACGAAGGCGAAGACTGGGAACGCTGGCCGTGGGACGGAAAAGAAGGCAACATTGGCAAAGGCCACGATTACAACATGTATTGGTCTGGAGAACAGATTTGCGATTTCCTGAAAATAATGCCTCCCATGCTTGAGAAAGCGGGATTGAAAGATGTAAGCGTAACCAATGGTGAACCAACCAACTGGTATCGGTTCAGTTTCTGGGGACATGCCGATGCGCTTTACGACGACGATATTGCACTTAAAAATCTCGGGCTTATTACATCGCATGGTTTTTATGCAGGAGGTTACGAAAAACCGCTGGTATGGAAGTCATACCGGTGCCGGAATTGCCCAGTTGCAAAGCAAACGGCCTGAATTGCATGCCTGGGTAACATCCACCTCATGGAGCAAAATGGACAGTCGTTTTGTAAAGGAAATATGGGGAAATATTTATGAAGCACAGGTTAACGGAATTATTCCCTGGGCGGGTATTCAACGTCCTCCGCTATGGGTAGGCGGTGATCCGAACCCTGGTTGCGCCATTAATGTTAAAGAAGATGGTTCTTATGAAGTACAGCCGGGTTATTATTATTACAAGCAGGTAAACCGCGCTGGTCAGCCGGGAATGGCTGTTGTTCGGGTTAATTCCATGGACAGCGAAATTCCTGTGATAGCCTTCTCATCCAATGGAACTAAAAATGCCGATGCTTTTGTGGTGGTAAACACAAACCTGAAAAATGAAAAACCGGTTGTGATAAATGTAAAAGGCACTGCTGCAAAGAAATTCAAAGCCTACCGTACCGGTAACGATGAAAAATATAAAGAAATTGGGGTTTTTGAAATCTCAAAAGGTGAACTTGAATATAAGGCTCCGCCAAATTCAGCTACCACATTTTTTGCTGTTAATTGATTTTTCAGAGATAAAGTTAAAGCATACATGTTACAGGATTCTGCAAGAAAAAGGGTTATTCAGCAACAGGAATTTTTGCTTGCCAATAGGGAAAAATTGGTTATTGATGGAGATACGCATGTAACGGATATTGCTGCTATGCATAGCACCTTAAAAGCCAGGTACGAAGCTGATCTAAACTACTATCACGGGAGACCTATTTCAGCCGAAGATCTGATTGACGAGATGGACCTGGCTGGGGTAAATATGGCATTGATTTGGCAGAATCCCGCAGCAACGGTTTATACAAATCATCCTGAGACTGATTTAAGGAGCCTTATTCAATGCCAACCGGTATATTTATGAAACAGCAATAAAATATCCTCATCGTTTTATTCCGGCAGGATGGACTGATCCTAAGTCGCTTGGCGTAAACAATGCCATAAAGCTTGTGAATATCTGCGTACACGAATTTGGATTTGCCATAGTGAAGATGAACCCAGCACAAAATGCTTTCCAATCGATAGCGCGCCTGTAATTGAAGTCTTCGATCATATCGTCCAAACCGGTGCTGTCCCTGCTTTCCATTTCGGAGCCGATACGGAATATACCCCTGCCGAAGGGTTGAAAACCTTGCAAATCGTTTTCCCGACCATCCTGTAATCGGAGTACACATGGGTGGTGGAGGAGCCGCTTACCCTGTTGCTGAAGAACTTTATCAAAAGCCAGATCCCCTGGGACTGGAATGTCCGAATATACATTATGTGCTGAGTGCAAAAAGAGATACGCACACCGAAAGTGATCTGATCACCTACACACTTGCCGGTGAGAAGCATTCAGGCCGTTTATTTTGCGGAAGTGATGCCCCCTACGGAAGAATGACCTGGAACTTCGGTGGGTACAGGGCTATGTTCAATAGCCTTATAAATGGAAAGAATCATACTGATTTGAGAGTGAGAAACAACCAGTACCTGTTTACCGACGGGATTGCTGCACGTTATATGGGAGGAAATTTAGCTGCATTTATGATTGAAGCTTATAAGAGAATTTTGGAACGAACCTGAAAAACGATCAACGATGCCTTTGATTATTGTAGCCATAGGAATAATTCTGCTTTTGGTGCTAATCGTTAAGTTCAAATGGAATGCATTTTTTGCACTTTTAATTGCTTCTTTAACGGTTGGATTGCTCAATGGGATGAATCTGCTGGAAGTGCTGGATTCCATTCTTAACGGCATTGGCGGTACACTTGGAAAAATCATTCTCATTCTTACGTTTGGCGCTATGCTCGGAAAACTTATCGAAGAGAGTGGAGCGGCGCATACTATAACTTTTCGTCTGATAGACCTGATGGGATTAAAGAATGTACAGTACGCTATTCTTATTACGGGTTTTCTGGTTGGTTTACCTATGATGTACAATGCCAGTTTTTGGTAATGATACCGCTAATTTACACTTTTGCCACTACTGCCCGGCTGCCGCTGTTATATCTTGGTATTCCGCTTTCGGCATCACTATCCATTGCGCATGCCTATCTGCCTCCACATCCGGCACCCACTTATGTGTCGCTGATTTCAATGCCAATATCAATCAGGTTTTGCTAATTGGACTTATTCCGGTAATTCC
>JAAUTT010000389.1 GCA_012031335.1 Bacteroidales bacterium
AGAAAAGACTTACACTTAATGACAAGGTAATCTCCTTTTCCCAAACGACCTTCCTGATTCCATACATCCCAATCTGGCTGATATGACCGTAAGAGATCTCATTACCATGTCGGCAGGTCAGGAGCCCGATCCAACATTTACAACAGTAACCCGCGACTCCAACTGGGTAAAGTCTTTTTTGGCTACCCCGGTGAAATACAAGCCTGGTACAAAATTCCTTTATAATTCACTTGCTACTTACATGCTTTCGGCAATTGTTCAGAAAGTAACAGGAGAGAAAGTTATTGATTACCTGAAACCCCGGTTGTTTGATCCCTTGAAAATTGAAGGAATGGATTGGGAAGTTGATCCTCAGGGAAGAAATGTGGGTGGCTGGGGCCTCCGTTTAAAGACCGAAGATATGGCAAAGTTTGGGCAACTTTTATTGCAAAAAGGCAAATGGGATGGAATGCCAATATTACCTAGCGAATGGATTGACGAAGCAACTTCTTTCAAAATTGATCAGGCTCCGGATGCAGCAAAAGCTGTTAAAGAATCGAGCGACTGGATGCAGGGTTACTGTTACCAGTTCTGGCGTTGCCGGCATAATGCCTTCAGGGCCGATGGTGCTTATGGTCAATACATAATTGTACTGCCGGAACAAAATGCTGTTATTGCAATTACTAGTGAATCGCCCGACATGCAGGCCCAACTGAACCTTGTTTGGGAGCATCTTCTTCCTGCATTTAAAAAAGAAGAGCTGCCGGCAAGTCCCAGGTCGGAATCAGTACTCCGGGAAAAACTGGAATCACTAAGTCTTCCTGAATACCCAAAATCAAATGTTTATCCAATTATCAAATACATCGAAGCTAAAAAATACGCTTTTAGTAACGAAAGCGTTAATTTTGATACCATCTCTTTTTCTTTCGGCAATAATTTATGCGAACTCACCTTGATGAATGATACTTCGGTATATAAACACAAATTTGCATCAGGAAAATGGAATACAGAAGAAACGGATCGCCCAGGACCTTCTTTATTGTCAGGTGCTATAGCGGCCAATGCAGGTTTACCTCCCTTCAAAACTGCAGGTAATTATCAATGGGTGGACAGTTCAACACTTGAACTTAAATTAAGGTATATTGAGAGTCCACATGCTGAGATTATGCTTTGTAAATTTTCGGGCGATTCCTTACAAATGGAAATCATGCGTAGTCTGGATTTTGGCCAGCGAAAAACCGATCTGACAGGAAAAATGATAAAATAAGTATTTCAGAGCTTTATCAGGAATTGCCGGTAATACATTTTATTATGAACAGATTTTTCTGTATTTAATCCTGTCAATTATTATTTTCATAACCTGCTGGGGTGTTTTTTTCTACAACAACTACGGCGATAAACTTCCGACAGAAGTTAAGATTGATAGTATCATTGTTAAAAAAAGCAAACACCGCATGCATGTCTATTCGGATAGCAAGCTTATAAAATCCTACCGGATATCGTTAGGTAAAAATCCAGTGGGCGACAAACAATTTGAAGGAGATAAAAAAAACACCCGAAGGACTGTATTACATAAACGATAAGAATCCCAAAAGTACTTGCTATAAAAATCTGGGAATATCATACCCCAACAATGCAGATAGAAAACTTTCAGCAAGTTTGGGTAAAAGCACCGGAGGCAGTATTAAAATTCATGGTTTGCTAAATGGCAAAGGCTGGATAGGTCGCTTTCATCTTTTCAGCGATTGGACAGCAGGATGCATTGCTGTTACCAATCGTGAAATGGATGAGCTTTATGAGGCTGTTGTTATTGGAGCTTCTATTGAAATACTACCTTAACCCAAAAGTTGTTCTTTTTGAATTAAAATAAACCGTTTACTAAATCTCTCCCAGGTATCAAAACCTGCTTTGGGTTATAAATACTTAATTTACCCTTCAGTCCAAAACCAGAATACTTTCTGCTGAGTTAAAGTTTATCAACTATTTTTGCAGTTTATTCTCCAGTTCTTTACTTACAAGTCTGTTAAGTTCACCCGAATTGAAGTCGTAATGCATAATAAAGGTAGGTTCGGTTGACATTTCAAATTCATTGTTTTTATTCCTGTCGAACCCAAAAGTAATTAGCATATTTTTTTCGCCTTTCACAAATTCATAAGAAACGACGGTAGCATTTTCCTGTCTTAGCTGTCTAATTTTTCTTTCTTTCAATGAAAACACATAAACCGAACTTAAATCATCCACTGTTATTTTACCATCACCATCTGTATCCTTATCCGCCCCTGTGAATACAGTTATAATCTCATCTTCATAATAGTGCGAATCCATATCCTTACCAAGAAGACGCCCGTCGCACATTTTAATTAAGGCACCTTTATTATAATCATAAACAAGAAGATTATTAAAATAACCGTAATAATTCCCAGGCGAATATTTTTTCATGGAGCCTCCTTCATAATTTACCTGAGAATCCATAATCCCCAAAACCTCACTATCAATTTTTTCAGGTTTATCCAGTGTTTTTACTTCAACAGGAATCAGATATACAAGATTTTGCGTATCTGTTAGAATTGGAGTTGCATATGAAATTATCTGCTGTCGTAAACTATCATTTTTCAGCTCTTCAACTTTTTTATCAGATAGCAGGGTGCTATGTGTTCGATCTCCTCCCATGGAATTTGGGTAAGTACAAAAATCACCAGAGATATAATTGCTATACCGGCAAATATCACTAATAATGTACTGAATAAGGCCAGCATTTTTTGATTGTAGTTTCTGATTTTTCAATATTCATGATACTTTTAATTTGTACAAAATTTATGTTTAAGGTCCAATGGAACCTGCCTGGACAGGTATCCATTGTGTTTTTATTTATTACAGTTGGTAGTCTTTTCGGATCGCGGACATTTCAATTTCATTGCTGACTTTTAACCTGTTTTTCAATTAACTCTGTCATTTCCCGGGTAAGACCATCCCAGTTTATAACAGATCTTTCACATCAGCGTTGTCGGCTGCCGGGTTTTTCGAAGAAAAGCCTTCGATATACCTAAAGCGGTCAGCTGGACTGGGATGCGTGTCATCTTCACTTGTCTTGCGATTTATTACATTATTAAATTCATTCTCCAACTCAGTGGAAGTGCCACCTTTTATTTCATATAAATTATTAAAAGGACGTCTTAACCTTTTGGCCTCCTCAATCTCACGGTCGGCAAAGGTATTAAATTCCATATCTCGACGGATCACATGGGTAAGACCATTCCGGAAAGCCTGAACTCCATATGCCTGAGCAGCAACACGGTCGGCAAGTATTTCCTGCAAACGGGTAGCACCATGACTTATTCTCCGGAAGATAAAATGATATAACTTAAGAAAATGAAAGGCAAGATTCCACCATACGTTTTGTCCTGCGGCATATAATGCATAAAAATATTTACTCATATCGTTAATTACCCTGAGGGCTACTTCTCCACCAGCGGTATCGCGGTTGGAAAAATGACCGTATTCATGAGCAAGGACCGCTCGGAAATCGCTTTTGTTTAAAATCGTTTAAAAACGCCAATTCCTAAAATAAGAATCCGTTGAGCCTGGTCGTTATATTTTTCTTTACGGCTTCCTCTTTCGTAAACTGCCAGGTCAGTTGTCGGGGTAATTCTTATTTCGTCAATTGGTCTTGTATCTAGCATTCTGGCAACTTCATCGGTGAGTTTGTATAATCCGGGAGCTTCTTCCTTTTTAAGCTCTCGTCCCGGATCGGAATAATTACGCTTTTATAACGTATCGACCTCAGCCATACCATATATAGTGAAACCAGCTCCAACAATTAATGCCAGCATTAACTGAACAGGAATCCGGCCTATCATAAGAAAAAAGTACAGGAGACCACCTACCAGTGCCAATACCAAAATCAGAATTATTGGAAGGGAGAGGTAATAATAAACACCCCCGATATTGATAAGAAAACGATATAAAGGTCGTAAAAAATTGTTGTTATCAACTGGGTTTTTTGATTGAATCTGCCGTTCGATAGAACGCACCGTATAATTCGAAAGCAGTTTTCCTGTAATAAACAAAAGCATAAGTCCAATAGCCCATATGGCAATTAGCCAGAAAAAGTATAAAGTATATTTATTTTTGTTTAGGTTGCTGCTAATACCTGAACCCAAAAATTCTTTAACAGTTTCTTCTGGCAGACCCAGTTTTTGGGCAAGCAAAATTTCACTTTCGGCTTTTTCCCAGTCCTCTTTTATAGATGCAGCCAGTGCCGAAAAATAATGAGTTACCATCTCATCCGGATATAATGCTGACAAACGACGCGAAGCTTCTTCAAATTCGGTGATATACGATAATTGAAGGGCAAGCTGGGCCTTCATAGCTATAATATCCAAATCGCTGCCATTTGGTAATTTTTCGGCCTCTCTCAAAAGATCAAGAGATTTTCCGAAATTTTGCAGTTCCCCTGGAAGTGTATAACAATACGCAAGTGATAACAGATTGTAGGCCGATTTTTCAATTTCAACAGCCTTTTTGCACAATTCCAAGCCTTCCACCGGCTTTCCAAGCTCGAAACGAATAGTACCTAATCTTCTCAAAAGTGGATCAAAACCGGGAACTTTGGCATAAACAATGGAATACAGGCTATCAGCCAAAGGATAATTTCTTTGATCCATAGCTGCAGTTCCCTCTTTAAAAACGGGCACAATTGCCGGATCTATTTTTTCCAGCTGTTGTTCGATCAGTTTTTCCTTGTTCATATCTCTGGTATTGCCATGAGATCGTAAAACTGATGAACAGTGATAATGCAAGGATAATGGTTAGTTTGTTTTTCATAATTGGTCAATTTTAAAATTCGAAAAATTGTTAATGATTTTGAAGAACATATCTGTTGGTGATTGGAACGCAGCTAAAAGAATAATTAAGCGGTATTTCGATCATGGTTGGCAATTGCATTGAATTTGCCTCTATAGTACTTAGGATGAAATGATATTGTTTCGTTTTGGAATAGAATTCTGGTAGCAGGATGATTTAAGTCAGATTTATACAGACAGGAAGTGTTCTTTTTTTTATATAAATCCATTAACCGGTAAAATTTGAATTGTTGGCAACGCGGGGCTGGGTAGGATAGCGCTAAGTCCAATAAGTAATCCGGAGATAAAGTTAATACAGGTTACTCTTTCTTTCCAAATATTTCCATTGGATTATGCCTGTGTTCCCTGTCCTTTACAATTAATGTGGTTGAAGGCACCTTCGAATGTGCGGAAAAAACCATATCGTGACCCACACATAACCCCCATCACTATATTCATTTCGGTTTTATTCTCATCAAGGTATAATGCCTGGCCGGCGGGATTACAGGATACACCCCGGGCTTCC
>JAAUTT010000390.1 GCA_012031335.1 Bacteroidales bacterium
GCAGCGCCTTTTGATATCCGGTTCGCGAATATAATCCAGGTACATCAGGCATAAGTATGAAACGATTCCGCACCGAGCACCCTTTCCCTGAAAAGGTTCCCTGTATCCGATTCCGGCAGCATCTCGAAGCGTAACTGCTCGTCCTCTGCAAAAGGTTCCCGGGTAAAGCCACCGGCAATTAGGGTCGCGCTGAAACGGCCAATGCCCTTTTGAGGGTCGAACCGCCGTGTTCCCGTTTTCAGTTCTACCTTGCCCTGTAACAGTTCCGAAGCTGCCGCCCGGCAGATATCACCGAACACCGATCCAGCCTCTACCGAGGCCAGCTGGTCCTTATCGCCCAACAGGTAAATATCCGTATTATCGCCTACCGCATTGAGCAGTTTGGCCATCAGGGCGCCGTCGATCATGGAACACTCGTCCACAATCACCACATCGTAGGGGAGCGGATGATCCTCGTTATGCCTGAAAAAAATGCTATCCGATATATACCCCAGCAGACGATGTATGGTTTGTGCCTTCAGTGCGGTAAGCTTTTGTTTTACCGGTTCCTGAGCTGTATCCATGGCTTCGGCGAATTTCCTGAGCGACTCGTTCATACGTGCCGCCGCCTTGCCCGTAGGAGCCGCCAGTGCCACTTTGATGCCCGGGTTTTGAGCAAATAGCTCCAGCAACCGCAGTGAGACGCTGTATGTTTTCCCGCTGCCCGGACCACCAGTGATGATATGGAATTTACCGTTCAGCCGCTTTATGTTGTTTATGATTTCTGTTTCGTAGGTGAAATAGCGGTGCAGATAGGCCTTGTTTTTATAAATCACAAAAGGCCTGGGCAAAACAACATCGCGCGTAACAAATTCCGAATGATTACACTGCCTTTCGAATGCTTCGGCAGTAGGTGAAAAAAGCGGGTTTCCACTACCCCCTGCCCGGAGTTCCTCCTTATACTGTTCTATATCCAGGCAAATATTCCCTTCGGCTAGTTTCGACGACAAGGCATAAGCCAGCGCTTCGCATCCGGTAAAATACCTGGCAAAAACTTCGTGGAGATCGATGGGTTGGTGCATGCAGGAAATGGTTTTGAAAATGGGTTTACTATAAATATAGGGAAAAGTTACGGGAAATTTGATGTGATAAGATTTGAGAAGTAAAAATAGTTGCAGTAGCTCTTTGAAACTGCGAATTGAAATTTTGATCACATATCAAAGGAATTAAACTATTACGAGAAATGATTAATTATTATCAGAGAATTAAAAAATAACGGCCATTTTTGTCATAGGTCTGGCCCAAATTTGTGTACAAATCATCTAATTTATTAATTTGAAGAATTTTCATTTCGATTCGCAATTTGCTGCTCAGCGTGACTATTTTAAATCCTAATTCTGCTTGGAGTGCTAGTTTTACTAAAATGCAAAAGGGGCAATAACAGAATTGAAGAGGAGATTTGGAATTTATGGAGAAATATAAAAATATGCGATTAACTTATACCTGAAAACTCAGAAATTTCATATATTTTAATCATTGAATTAATAACTTTAAATTTTCAGAAACTCAGAAGTTATGATTGGTACTAAGATAAAGCCTGGAATTATTGTAAATATGCGCAATCGCCTTTGGAGGGTCGATGAATTTGATGGATTGGAAGTTGTGGCTACGCCAATTACAGGGGATTCAAATGATCAGAGAGTATTCCTGGCTAATGTTGAAAATATCCACGAAGAAAGATTTGAAAGGATTAATGCAGAGCTTCCAGGCGATTTATCTGCTCAAAGATTATTACTCAGAGCTTATCAATTCGATTTAATCCATGGTTCCGCTCCTTTTCTGAGTTTACACCGCTCTTCTGTTGTTCCATATAATTACCAAATGGTACCATTGGTGTTAGCTCTGGAAAAACCAACTACACGAATGTTAATCGGTGACGATGTTGGTTTGGGTAAAACCATAGAAGCTGGACTGATTATTTCAGAATTAATCCAAAGAGGTAAAATAAAACGAGTTATATTTCTAACACCCGCCAACCTTAAACAACAATGGAAAGAGGCTCTTGATTATTTTTTTCATATAAAAGCCATCATAATTGATTCCTTTTCAAGAAAAGAATTTGAAAAGGAATTACCGGCTGGTGCTAATCCATGGCAGTATTTTCAGTTTGTTATAGCATTAATTGATTATGCCAAATCACCAGATATAAAGCAACAAATACAGGAGCAACAATGGGATTTATTACTTGTTGATGAAATTCATTTAAGTGCCAGGCCTCATTCGAATATTAGATCGTCGAAACAGCAAAAACGATATGAACTGGTAAAAGAATTGGGGAAAAAGATTCAGAATATTTTGTTTTTAACAGCGACTCCTCATAACGGGTATTCCGATTCTTTTGCAAGTATACTCGAAATTATTAATAAGGAAATTGTTTCTACCATTCGAATGGCACTATCACATTTGATAAATCCAAAGCCCGCTATAATGTAATACAACGTAACAGAAAAAAGCTGGAAGCCTGGTACGAGAAGCAAGGAAAGAAATCTCCCTTCCCCCAGCGCGATCAAATAGAGGTAATTATTACGCCTAAACCAACGGTAAACTTATTCAGTTGCTCGAAGCTGTTGAACGATATGGTGATTACATCTTAAAGTCTGCCAAAGATACTGATTCCAAAAGGGTGCGGAATATTGCCAGTTGGGTTGCCATTCACTTTCAGAAAAGAGCAACCAGTTCACCTTATGCAGTGCTTAAATCATTGGATAATAGGATATCAACATTGAAAAATCAGGCTGAAAACCTTAGTGAAAGTGAAGAAGAAACTTTAGAAAATTATGTGTATGACCTTTTTTTCTGATGATGAAAGAATTTTCAGAAGAAATGGCTTCTCTTCGATTGGACTTTTGAAGCGCTCAGCCAGGATGAAATTGCTGAATTGAAAAATATTATCGAATTTGGAATGACCTTAACTCCCAAAGATGATGATAAGTTGCAAAAACTTAAAAATGATATTCTTCCGGAATTATTAGCGAAAGATCCAAAAGTAATTGTCTTTACTAAATACAAGGATACTTTGGATTACCTCGAAAAAAATCTCAAGTCAAAAGAATTCGATATATTCATTATGCATGGTGATATGAGCATGAATGCCCGAACTGAAATTTTCGAGAAATTTGACCGGGTTAAAAAAGCCATTTTAATTGCAACCGATGTTATTTCTGAAGGCTTAAACTTACAACGACTTGCTTCCAATATCGTGCATTATGAATTGCCATGGAACCCTAACCGCTTAGAACAACGAAACGGCAGAGTAGATCGAATTGGCCAAAAAAGGGAAATAGTAAATATCAGGACTTTAGTAGTTGATAAATCAATGGATAAAGAGGTTCTCGATTTATTGCTTGAGAAACAGAAAACCATTGAAATTGACCGCGACTATGCAGCTGCGTACTTTGGAGATGAAGAATCTTTAAAAAACATTATATTTGAAGCTTCTGCCCGGAAAAGAAGTAGGAAAAAATCAGTTGATCCTGATATGCCCGACTTATTTTCATCTGTTGGAATTGATGAAACAAAAAAAGCAGTTCGATTGGCATTTAATTCTCCTGAAGAAGATAAAAAGCGTAAAAAGAAAATTGAAGAAGAGTCCTTTTATAGCAGTCTCGATATTGAGTTGCCCGAAATTGATATGCGTATTGAAGAAACTAAAAGGATTGTCGGTTCGCAGGAAGAGGTTCTACTTTTTGTTAAATCTGCTTTATCCCGATTCAATTCTGCTTTAATCGAAAAGGGAAATGGCTTTTTCGAAATTGCCATTAACGAACCACGATTAATTTTAAAGCGATTTGGTGATAGCATAAAAAAAGTAACCTTCGATCCTGAATTGGCATTAACAAACCCCGACGCAATTATTTTGGATGCAGGCCATCCATTGGTTAGGAAAATTATTGAATTAGTAAAGGCAGAGTTTTTTACCAATAAAGGTTTATATGGTCGAAATGCTTACTTTTTCTGCAATGCAGTTGAGGCTGTTACATATCATTATAATTTTTTGGTTCGCTTTACGGTGGGTTTAAAAGAAAAACGTGTAATAGAAGAGTTGATAACAATTGCAGTTGATAGTTTTTCAGAAATAGCTATACCGTCTATTAACTTTTCTCCGGCACAAACTACCCAAAGTATTTCACAAGCGGAATTAACCGAACAAGTTAATGATGCTCTGGAATTCAAGCATCTGAATAAATTAATTCAGGACCACATTACTGAGAGAAGGTTTAAATTGATTGAGGAAAGGCAGGAGCTCTATAATAAAATATTGGTAGATAGTAAGGATACAAAGCAACCTGATTGGCTGAATGATATAATTCATATAGAAGAGGCCGGACATGATCTATTAACCTTAACAATTATTTACCCGCTTTAATTTTTCAATATCATGGCATTAAGTTTTATTAAATCAAGCGGTAATATTATAACTGAAGACTTTTGTCTGGGTTTATCCAATGAAACAAAGGCAGATTTTGTCAAAGACAAAAGTTTTGGACCATCAATGAAAAAAGTAGATGAAGTAATTGCTTCTACTTTTGAGAAACTTCGTGAACGCTGGGAAGAGAATCGTACTCAAATAATAAAAAACGAATTAGACAATGCTAACCTAAGGAAAAAATGGATAATTCCCTTTTGGGAAGCATTGGATTATCAACCTATCTTTATCGCTTCTAATATTAAAAGTGAATCGGGAACGGAATACCAATTGGCCTACAAAGGTTGGGAAAGTGAATATGCGCCTGTAATTCACATGGTAAATTCGGCTCAGGATTTTGACACAAAAGATAAAACCAGCCGGACACACTCCAGCAAAAGTCCTCAGGATTGTTTACAGCAGTTTCTCAATACCAGTCATCACCAATGGGCTATTTTAATTAATGGTAAAAAAGTACGGTTACTTCGAGACTTTTATCATTCCATTACCAAGGATTCTTAGAATTTGATCTGGAAAGCATATTCGAAACGGCAAGCTCAGAGCAATTCCGGGTATTATTCAGAATTCTGCATCGCTCAAGAATTGAAAATCAGTACCAGGGAGACCAAGAAATTGAATATGATGAAGAGGGCAACCCAATTGAAGTAGAAGACAATTGTTTATTGGAAAGCTTTCACAAAAAATCTCGGGAAACCGGTGTAAAAGTTGGTAACAAACTTCGCGACCAGGTTATTGAGGCGATTGAAAAACTGGGAAATGGATTTGCAGAAAGCTTAAATCCCGATGAATTTCAAGACGGAAAAGTTAAAGATTTTGGTCAAATTCTAAAATATGGTTGATATAATTTTAACTAACTATATCTGA
>JAAUTT010000391.1 GCA_012031335.1 Bacteroidales bacterium
TAGACCAGATATGGCAATCGTGAATATCGGTAACAAAATTTAACCGTGATAATTTTAATTTAATCTGTTCCATATCCACTTCTTCAGGAATGCCTTGCAGGATAATGAGCATGCTCTTGCGAATGTTTTTATACACATTGTACAGCACATAGACCGAAATAAGTACCGATAGCAGGGGATCGATAAACGGGGCATCGAAAAACATCATCACAATGCTGCCAATGAGTACCGCAACCCAGCCGAGCACATCTTCCCACAAATGCAATGACACCACTTTTTCGTTGAGCGAGTGCCCATTGCGCAGTTTCATCACGGCGGCACCATTGACGATAATGCCAAGTATCGCCAAAAATAACATGCCTTGCACGTTGGTTTCTTCGGGAGAAAAAAGCCCCGGAATCGCTTTTGAAAGAATGAATACTGAGCCGACAACAAGAACGATAGAGTTGATAATGGCTCCCAGAAGGGAAAACCTTTTGTATCCATAGGTAAACTTACCGGATCGGCCGCGCTTGGAAAGCTTCTGAAAATACCAGGCAAGCCCCAGACTTAGGCTATCGCCCAGGTCGTGCAGCGCATCCGATAAAATAGCCAGGCTGTTGGTGTATAGCCCTCCGGCTATTTCGATAATCGTAAAAATTAAATTAAGAAAGAAGGCCACTTTCAGGTTGCCTCGCCCTGTGGATGGTGATGGTCAGACATGTTAAAAAATTGTTCGGTTTCGTTACGCTAATGTCCGGCAAATATCGCAATGGATTACTAAGCTGCTTTATTTTTTAGCAATTGTTTTTTTACCAAATCTAAACCGGGTCAGCTTAAAAGCATAAAATTGCTGAATCACCCTTGTCCCATTTCTGGCGCCTAACTCAATGGGCACCGGCATGACAAACAGCAGTCAAACCCGCCGATAGCGTCTTTTTCATCCACAAAATCAGCGCCATAATTAGCCCATTCGCTCACTTTTTATACTTTTGTCATCTTTATTGAGCTAATCAAATTTATTATGGAATACAATTTTACTGATATCGAACAAAAGTGGCAACTTTACTGGGAAAAGAATAAAACCTTCAAAACAGTTTACGATCCTTCGAAACCAAAATATTACATCCTCGATATGTTTCCTTACCCGTCGGGTGCCGGTTTACATGTGGGGCACCCCGAAGGATATACCGCTACCGACATCGTTAGCCGGTATAAGCGGATGAAGGGTTTTAATGTTTTACATCCTATGGGTTGGGATGCTTTTGGATTACCCGCCGAGCAATATGCCATTCAAACAGGAACGCATCCTGCTGTTACCACTAATATTAATTGCGATAACTTCCGCAGGCAGATTAAACTTTTAGGCTTAAGTTACGATTGGGATCGTGAAATAAACACAACCGATCCGGGCTATTTCAAATGGACACAATGGATTTTTATCCGGCTTTATAATACTTGGTTCGACCCACAACTGCAAAAAGGTCGTCCTATTAATGAATTAATCATACCCGACGATGTGCGTGCACAAGACAAAGAAGCTGAACGCATTTATATCAACAGCAGGCGTTTGGCATATTATGGCGATGCACAGGTTTGGTATTGCAACAGTTGCAAAATTGTATGTGCCAACGAGGAAGTTCTTATGGATGGGACCCACGAAAAATGTGGTAATCCGGTACGTCGTAAAAACCTGAAACAATGGATGCTTCGCATTCCGACTTATGCCGAACGGCTACTAACAGGTCTCGATGGACTGGATTGGCCCGAAGGAGTAAAAGATATGCAGCGCAACTGGATAGGGAAATCTACCGGTGCCGAAGTAGATTTTCCATTGATGGCCGAAACGAAAAAATAAGAGTATTTACTACCCGGCCCGACACATTGTTTGGAGCAACATACATGGTGCTGGCTCCCGAACATCCGTTGGTCAGCAAAATTACTACACCCGATAAGGCGCAGGAGGTAAATGCCTATATTGAAATGGCCGGAAAGAAATCGGAACTTGATCGTACCGATCTGGCTAAAGATAAAACAGGCGTTTTTACCGGTACTTATGCCATAAACCCTGTTAATGGTATAAAAATTCCCGTGTGGATTGCCGACTATGTCCTCACCGGCTACGGAACAGGTGCCATAATGGCTGTACCGGCCCATGATAACCGCGACTTCGAGTTTGCTACAAAATTTGGTTTGCAAATTGAATGTATTCTCGATCCCAAAACATCCGATACAGAACTGAGAGACAATGTGCTGAAAGGCAATGCTTGCTGGACAGAAGACGGAGCATATATAAACTCCGCATCTTCAGTAACCGGATTGGATATAAACGGGTTAAATAAGGAAAAAGGGATTGCAACTGTAATTGCATGGCTGGATAAAACAGGTCAGGGTGTGCCAAAGGTAAATTACAAAATGCGCGATTGGTTATTCAGCCGTCAGCGTTATTGGGGCGAGCCTTTCCCAGTAATTCATTGGGAAGATGGCGAAGTTACACTACTTGAAGATTCCGAGCTACCATTGCAACTTCCTTCGCTTGAAAAATATGAACCGGGCGATATGGGTGAGTCGCCCCTTGCCAATGCTTCCGAATGGCTAAATGTTATGGATATAAACGGACGTAAAGGTCGCCGTGAAACCAATACCATGCCACAGTGGGCGGGATCGTGCTGGTATTATCTGCGCTATATCGATCCGGGAAATGACAAGGAACCTTTTCCAGGGTTCTGGAAAATTACTGGATGCCTGTCGACCTTTATATCGGAGGTGCAGAACATGCCGTTCTTCATTTGTTGTACAGCCGATTCTGGCATAAAGTATTGTTCGATTTGGGCATTGTCTCTACCGACGAACCTTATCAGAAGCTTTTCAACCAAGGGATGATTCTGGCATTTGCCTATGAAACAGCAACAGGTGCTAAAGTAGCCAGTGACCTGGTGGAGGAGCGTGAAGGGAGATATTTTCATACCGAAACAGGTGAGGAACTGAAGCAGATTGTTGCTAAAATGTCGAAATCGCTAAAGAATGTTGTGAATCCTGATGATGTGGTTACACAATACGGAGCCGATTCTCTGCGTTTGTACGAAATGTTTATGGGCCCGTTAGAAGCTACCAAGCCCTGGGCCGAAAATGGCGTTAAAGGGGTTTTTGGTTTTCTGGGAAGGGTCTCAAGGTTTTTTGGGAACAGCGAAAGTTATTTTGAAGGGGAGGAAGATCAGGAAGTATTGAAAACTTTGCATAAAACTATTCAAAAGGTTGGTGCCGATGTTGAAAACCTTAGTTTTAATACGGCAATTTCGCAGATGATGATTTAATAATCTCTGCATAAAAAAACAAAGGGTAACAAAAACTACAGCTGAAACCTTTGTAAAGCTATTATCACCTTTTGCTCCGCATCTGGCCGAGGAATTATGGGCCTTTCTGGGGCATGGGAATACCCTGGCATACGAGTCGTGGCCTGTTGCAGAAATAAAATATCTGGAAGAGAGTAACTTTAATTATCCTGTATCGTTTAACGGCAAAAACGTTTTGATATAGAGTTGCCGGTAACCATGACCCAG
Organism: Bacteroidales bacterium; assembly: GCA_012031335.1. The sequence goes on from JAAUTT010000391.1 coordinate 3,540, forward strand.
AGCGAGATTGAAAGTGCGGTTCTGAACGATGCGGTAGCGCAACGCTGGCTCGAAGGCAAAACACCCAAAAAAGTAATTATTGTGCATAAAAAAATAATCAATATAGTGGTATAAGACAGGAATGGAAAGGAAAAGGAAAATATGGAACGAAATCAGGTCGAACCATAACCATTTGCTTTTGGCTTGGTTTCTTTATGTAAATTGCCTGGACAACCTTTCTTATTCCTAATGAAATTGTAGGTGGCGGAATCAGTGGTGTTGCATCATTGATTTTCTTTTCCACAGGATTTCCTGTCGGACTTTCCATTCTGCTGATAAACTCGGTTTTAATACTTATTGCCATCCGTTTATTAGGTCTGAAATTCGGGTTAAAATCTATTTACGGAGTTGCAGTTCTTACAATCCTCTTTACAATATTTCAGCCTTTAATGCCCAAAGCGGTTGTTTCCGACCTTTTCATGGCAACCGTTATAGGCGGTTTGCTTGCCGGGGCAGGAATCGGGATCGTTTTTTCCCAGGGGGGATCTTCCGGAGGTACTGATATCATTGTAATGGTGATAAACAAATACAAAAATGTGAGCCCCGGTAAACTGGTAATGTATACCGATGTACTCATCATAGCTTCTTCATTTCTTCTTTTTCGTTCCATTGAGAGGGTTGTTTACGGTGTTGTTACGCTGGCGCTCACATCGTATGCCATCGACTTTGTACTATCGGGATCGAAGCAGTCGTACCAGGTATTTATATTCTCGAAAAGATATGAAAGCATTGCCACCCGTCTTTCATCGGACCTTCGTAGAGGTGTAACACTGCTCGAAGGGCAGGGCTGGTATTCTAAAAGAAAAATCGCAAGTATTGATGATAGTTTTACTTAAAAGTGAAACTGCCGACCTCATGCGAATTGTTAAACAGGAAGATCCTCAAGCCTTTATTTCCATGGGCAGTGTAATGCAAGTATATGGTCAGGGATTTGAAAGATTAAGAACTTAGCCAAAACGAAAAATGTTATGTTAAAACCTGTAAAATTATTACTTATTGCTATTTGCCTGGTGTTGGTATCAGGCATTGTATATACGCTTGTTGAAAATCCAGTTCCAACAAGTACCGTAATAGCTGAAAACGACTCTACCTTAACGCTCGCCGAAATTAAAAGAGAATATGGGCTGCCAATTGATTCGTTTGAAATTGTTAAGGGTAAGGTCAGAAGAAATGCCTTTTTATCGGATGTATTAGAGGAATTCAATGTATCAGGTAATATTATCCATCAGATTTCGGAAGCGGCACATGGTATTTTCGATTTGAGTAAATTCCGGGCAGGCAATCCTTTTGCTGTGTTTATGTCGAAAGATGATCAGCAGGTGAAATATTTTGTATACGAACATACCCCTACTGAATATATTCTGGTTGATCTCCAGGACTCGGTACTGGTCTCAAAAGGGACCAAAAGTATCAGTAAGAAAACACCGGGAAGTTTTTGGTCAGATCAATACTTCGCTCTGGAATACAATGAAGGACCAGGGCATCAATCCATTGGTAGCACTTCAGCTATCGGAACTTTATGCCTGGAATATCGACTTTTTCGGATTGCAGAAAGGCGATGCTTTTAAAGTTGTTTACGACGAAGCTTATGTAGATACCATTTCTGTAGGTATTAATAAAATCAAATGTGCATGGTTCCAACATAATGGTCAGGAGTTTTTTGCTATTCCTTTTATCTCAGGACAGTATAGAAAGTTATTTCGACACTGATGGCAAAAGTCTCGCAGGCTTTTCT